>JAGFXQ010000005.1 GCA_017861355.1 Bacillota bacterium | reverse complement strand
TAGAATAACGATATCTCTTAGAGAAGCCGTCCGATGAAGCTTAGCCTTTTGATCGAATACCAGCATTCCGGTATCCGGATTGGTCAGTTCTTTGATCCTTCTGGCACCAATAAGAATTCTACCTCTTGTGCAATTCTGGAACTGACCTCCTCAGATAAATGGTTCTCAGTTAAGGTCTCTTCATACAACTCACCATATTTGAGGGAGGCTGCTTCATCATAGACGATTCCTCCTACACTGCTTTGCATGATCTGTTCAAAGATCCGATTCACATATTGTAATACGATATCCCTACTACGAAAATTCTTATCCAGATCGATCCTCTGATAGTAATTCGTCTCACCCTCCGGGTCTACATCCTCACAAGAATAGCATGAGTATTTCTTCATAAAGATCTCCGGCATTGCAAGACGAAATTTATAGATACTCTGCTTAACATCACCTACCATAAATCGATTTGGTCTTCCAATAGCTTCGCGGGATATACTGCGTAGCAGAGTCTCCTGAACCATATTACTATCCTGGTATTCATCGATCAGAATTTCTTCAAATAATTCACTTAATTCCAGAGCCGCCTCAGTCGGAGAAGATTCTCCGCTCTCCTCTTCTTTTACCAATATCTTCAGAGCAAAGTGCTCTAAATCGTTAAAATCAATTAAGTTCTTCTCTTCCTTCTTCTTCGAGAATTCTTCCATGAATTCCAGAGTCAGATCAAACAGAACCTGCATAATCTTGCCGACTGCTTGAAGATCCGCTACCATCTCCTCGGGAGATTGAAAGAAATATTGACCGGTCAGATCCTTGATACCCTTCTTAACCTCCTCACGGAGTCCCTTAACCATTTCCTTCTTCCAGGGTTGAACCTCTTCTTCCTTTTTATTAGAGAGGCGGTCATGTGTAATCCCCGAAAATAGTTTAGCGTACTCTTCATATGTTTCTGCAGTTCGCAATGCTTTCAGAATACTGCGGTCCGAGAGGAGAGCTGCCTCATAAGCCGTCGGACCATTCGCTTCATGACAAATGGACAGAGCCTGTGTATTCTTTTTCTCCAGGTCTATCAAGACTGCTTTTACATACACCAGAAGTTCCTTCATCCAGATGGTATCTTTCATCTCCTCCACGGAAGTTACCACAAAGTTCTGACGCATCCGGGCAATCCATGCCTTAGGCCAGGGGTCACTCATAGAGAAGCCGTGAAGTTGAAGGATAAGATCTTCAATCGGCAGATCTGATTTGGAATGGGAATAACTTTCCACAAAATCATGAAAATCCTCCCTGCCCTCCTCGTACCATCGTTCCAGGATGTCTGAGATCACATCTGATTTCATCAGTGTTATCTCGGCTTCCTCCGCTATCTTGAACGAAGGATCCAGATCAATTCTATGAAAATAATTACGTATCACATTAAGACAAAAGCTATGAATTGTCGTAATCTGAGCACTCTGCAACAAGGAAATCTGTCTCTGCAGATGCAGGTTATCGGGACTCTCTTGAAGCTTCTTATCAATTGCTTTACCGATACGTTCCCGCATCTCGGCTGCCGCAGCATTTGTGAAGGTCACAACCAGGAGATGATCGATGTCCATCGGAGAATCACCCTCAGATATCATGGTAATGATACGCTCCACTAATACAGCAGTCTTACCGGAACCAGCCGCTGCCGACACTAATATATTCTTATTTCTCGCATCAATAACCTTCTGCTGTGCTTTCGTCCAACCCATGTCTCTCTCCCTTTGCTATCCATAAGCTTCGTACAATATAAGTTATCAGAAGTTGATTTTTACTTCTGATAAAAGGTGCGCTTTTTGCACCGTGCATCTCGATTATAGGAAGTGATTTTTCTTCCTATAATATAATTAAACAAAATCCTACGTCTACCTCTCGCCAAAGATTTCAGCTTTCATTTCTTCCAAGGATTTTTTAGCCAGATTCCGATACTCATGACCGGGTAATCTACTATCAAAACCACAGGCCGACCGGTATTCACAGTATTCACATGCCACCTTCTTGTCCGAACGATAGGGATTGAGCTTCGTGTCACCGGATAAGATCTTTCCACTATCCTCTACCAGTTTCGTGTTCACGTAGTCTACGAAAGCTTCCATCTGTGCCCTGTCCGCAGCCGAAGAACGTTTGGCCAGTCCGCCTTCCTTATTGGTCTCAATCGGAATAATCTCTGATTTTGCGCTGGGCCGAAGTGTACCATCCGGTCCTGCAAGCTTTTGATCCATCAGAGCGATCACCTTGCTATCTGCATTAACCAGGCCATTCATACGCAGACTTTTATAGATCTCTTCCTCCACCTGATCCGATTTGGCAACAATCGGGTCCTCAATATGATAATAGAAGATTCCGGAAGGAACTATCTCCTTCCCAGGATATTGCTTAAGCAAATAATCCATCGCTGCACTAAGATAGACGGATAACTGCTGTTGCAAACCGTAATATACACTTTGAATATCGAAGAAGGTATTACCTGATTTGTAATCGATCACTCGGACATAGACCCGGTTCTCCTCCTCATAGAGATCAAGTCGGTCAATTCTGCCTTGAAGGGTCAGGGCCGAATCAGGAATATGATAAAAAGGCATCTCATAGCCCGCCGGCTCAAAGGCTCCCTGCTTAATCTGATTACATAAGGCCCAAAGGGTTCTGACCGTAATTCGTTCCATTCTTGTAATCAGATACTCATTCCGCTTTGTACTGCGCAAGAAAGAATTCTCATAATCCTCTACCGCCTTACGCACACTTTCTACTGCCCATTCCTCACGAACCTCATCCGGAATGGTATGCCAGGTGTATTGCCCTCCGTCCAATCGTTTGGAGAAATCATCGATTGCATTATGAAAGATATTGCCGATATCCGGAATCGCCAACTTATATTCTCTTCGTTCCTGTAGAGATAAACCGTAATTCATAAAGTGAGCAAATGCGCAACCGGCATATCGTTCCAATCTTGTTACGCTTCCTTTAAGCTCCATTCCATAGAGCAGCCTGGCTGCTTCCCCGGAGATACCGCTCTCCTTATTCACATAAAAAGCTCCCTGTATCAGCTTACGCAGAATCTTCTCCCTCTCATCTTCAGAACGATAGTAGAGAAAAAGTTCCTTCCATTGATCCGTCGTTTCCCTCTGATGATATTTGCGAAGTCCCTGCACCAGATAGGCTAGTCCCTCATCCCTTAGAATATTATCCGTCTCCTCAGAATCCTCATCCTCATCTACTACAATCAGTAACGGGAAGAGCTGCTTCAGCTTACCGATTAAGAAGGAGGGATTTGCAGATTTTCCTTCGTCCGTTACTTTATGGTAGGTAATAAAGAGCTTATTCTTCGGCTTGGTCATATTCAGATAGATATAAAACTGTTCGGTAAATGCCTGCTGGCGCTTGGTTGGTGCCAGCTCAATCTCATTGTTTATCAACAACTCACGCTCAATATCAGAAAGAATTCCACCGCTTCCGATTGCCTTGGGGATAATTCCTTCATTCACTCCTATAAAGAACAGTGCTTTAATATCTTTTAGTCTGGTTCGTTCCGTATCACCAACCACAACCTCATCTACTCCGGGAGGGATGAGTCCTACCTTAACCTCTACAAAACCGGTGTCCAGTATCTCTCCAAATTCTTTCAGACCACATTGTTCTGAGCCCAGCAACAGCACCATCTGGTCATACAGATCCATGATAATCTTATATACCTGCTCGAACTCCTTCGCAATCAGAGGCTGATTTAAGCTTACAAAACGAAGCCGATAATCTTCTAATTTCTGTTCAATGTTAAGACGCACTCCAAGATCAAAAAGTGCAGTTGTGTAATCTCGAAGAGTTTTTTCTTTATCCTTCAGTGTATCATAAAGCGGTTCTATTACTTCCACCAGGCTTGCTCTCAACGCATTAATAAGGTCCAGATCAACCGGTTCCTTGCTTCGATAGCTTCTGGTAAAGGGCTCCTTCCATCGCTTATGGCCACGGATTCCTGTTGCGAGTATGTAATTCTCCAGAATGTCGATGTCCTGTTCTGCGATGTCGGTAAGACCGGTACGTAGGAACCGAAAGATGCCTTCATAGCTATAATCCTCACCGACTATGGTAATTGCCGACCGAAGCAGCTCTACAAAGGGATTATTTAAAATATCTTTCTTATAATCTACGAAGCAGGGAATTCCGGCTAGGGCAAAGCTTCTTTTAGCGATGCGTCCGTACTCCTCCACATTGCCGGATACGACTGCGATATCATAATATCGGTAACCTTCTTCCCTAACCAATCGCTTAATCTCTCTGGCCACAAAGTCTATCTCTGCCTCGGTATCTTTGGTCACATGGACGGTAATATCCTGTTGCTCCTGATCAAAACTCTGATACGGAAAACGAAAAAGATTATGCTCCAGAGATGCTAAAGCAGGAGAATTCAGAAAGCGATAGGGAATCCCCATCTGGTTTCTGTTCTCAGCATAGACCGGCTCCTCAATTGTGATCTGTTCCTCCTGTGCCAACCGATATAGCTTCTGGATCGTTTTCTTGCTCAAGCCAAACAACTGGTGTTCCTCTATGCCATTCTTCAATTCTTCGGAAGGATCAATCGTAACCGTGATCAGCACCTTCTTGGCATATCGGAGCATCTTACGAAGGACCTGATACTGGCAGGGTGTAAAGCCGGTGAAGCCATCCAGACAGATTACGGTATCTTTAATCCATTCCGAATAATCCATTGCTTCCTCTAATACTACCAGCAATTCCTCTGCAGTAATATACCGTTCCTTCATGAAATCCCGGAAACCCTCATAGATGGTCAGTAGATCCTTAAGTTTCGCCTGAAGCACCGGTTTCTTCAGTGATATCTCCTGTAATTTCTCGAAATCCCTCGGTTGAATATTATATTGGTACAGCTCGGATAAGACTGATTTGAGCTCGCCGATAAAGCCCGGCTTCTTCACATTAGAGCCAAACAGAATTAATTCCTTACGTTTTTCACTTACCACCTTACGCAGAACCATGCTTTTTCCTGTGTCTTCAAGAACTGGTGCATTATACCCACCAACTTCATCAAAGATGCGGTAAGCAAAGCGCAAAAAGCTGAGGATATCAACGTTCATGACCCCATGTTCCGGGTGCATTGTTACGATATCCTTCTGTGTCTGAAGTGTAAATTGCTCGGGGACAATCACCAGATAGTTTGTCTCCTGTGACCGCCTTGATTCTTCGATGATATCATGGTATAGCTGATGAGATTTGCCTGAACCGGCACTTCCAAGAAATAATTGCAAGGACATTGATATCCCTCCGTCATTACGATCGCATTAAATTGCGGATGTAATTTATTATGATATAAAATATCTGCATAAAACAGAAACGAGTCTAATAATATATATTAAGATTAAGACATGAAACAAATCATGCTCGGAGGTAAAATATGGCAAAGACGAAAATAGTCGTGATCCAATTAAAAGAAATCATATATACAGTGATTTTTGCAGCTTTGGGAATTCTTCTGATCCTACTTCTTATATTCATGTTTAAGCCAGGTAAAGATAAGGAATCAGCTTCAACAGAATCCGATCTGTATACTGCAGGTGTATATACCTCCTCCATTAACTTGAATGATACTGCTCTAAATCTGGAGGTCGTAGTCGATAAAAATCACATCAATTCTGTAGAAATCAAGAACATTGATGAAGCAGTCACGACCATGTTTCCCCTTGTAGAGCCCTCACTTGAAACGATCAGAACTCAGCTCTATAATGATGTTCCTCTGGAGGAGATAAAAATCGAGGAAGATCAAAAATATACGCAGCAACTTCTGATTGAGGCTATCAAGACAGCTCTCGACAAAGCACAGACAGCCAAATAAAGAAAACCCTTACAGGATGCTGTAAAGCTTACTACCTCCGTAAAGCTTTTACAGCATTCTTATTGTTTCCCCGGAGAATAGATGTTGAGCACTCCATCATCCTCCTGTTATTCATGACAACAGAATGTTCGCGAGATTTACTTTCTATCGTTTATCTTATCATCACTACGAGTCATCTTATGTCAATCTACAAATATTTTTTATAAGGAGATGTTTCATTCAGAAATATGATTCCGATAATACCGGGGCCGGTATGAGCTCCGATCGCACAACCAACAAAATTATCAATTAAATTCTTAGATCCATAAGTCTTGAACAGCTGTTCCTTCACGGTCTCCATCGTTGCTGCATCGTCCCCATGAACCACTCCGATCACCTGACTTTCCAGATCTGCACCACGTTCCCCTACAATATCGATCAATCGCTTTAGGGACTTTTGTCTTCCCCTTACCTTCTCGATCGACTCTAAAGCCCCATTATCATTAACATGAATGACGGGCTTAATATCTAACAGACCACCCGCGATTGCTGAAGTTCTGCTCAATCTTCCTCCCTTAAGCAGATATTCCAGGGTACTGACCGTAAATATATGTTCCATATGCTCGCAATGCCATTCGATACCATCGATAATCTCCTGCTTGGAAGCGCCGTTCTTCTGCATCAAAAGAGCATAATAAGTTGCGATACCAAATCCCAAAGAGGCACATTTAGAATCAAGAATGGTAAGTTCAAAATCAGGGTATAGCTCCAGAAGCTCCGTCTTTGCGATATTAGCGGCATTATATGTACCTGCGATTCCGGTGGAAAAGCAGATATAGATTACTTCATCCCCATTCTTGGCATAGGGTTCAAAATTATCATAGAACATCTGAGAATTGATGTGGTAGGTCTTTACATCCTTGCCACTTCTAAGAATATCATAAAATTCTTCCGGTTTGATTGTCTTACCGTCAAAATAATCCTTTTCATCAATTACTACCGGGGTAGGTATAACATGCAGGTTAAATTTATCAATTATCCATCTTGGTGTATCCGAAGCAGAATCTGTTATAATCTTAAGTGCCACTTGATATCCTCCTATAGTATGAATCTTAATAACAGAATTATAGTTGTTCCAGTTCCTTCATCCATAGCGATGCAGAAGCATCACTGGGCATTCTCAGGTCACCTCTCGGCGATACGGACACGCTTCCGACCTTCGGTCCATCCGGCAGACAGGATCGCTTGAACTGTTGGGTGAAGAATCTCCTATAAAATACTTTTAGCCATTTTAGTATCACTTGATCATCGTAACGGTTGGCGAAAGCGATTTTGGCCAAACGATATACTTTCGACGGTTCAAAGCCAAATCTTAATATATAATACAGGAAGAAATCATGAAGTTCATATGGTCCCACGATATCTTCGGTCTTCTGCGATATCTCACCGTCTTTCGGCGGTAGGAGTTCCGGACTTACCGGAGTATCCAAGATATCCATGAGTACATCGCTTAGCTTACGGTCCGTTGTAACATCCGCAAAATATTCTACCAGAAAACGCACCAAAGTCTTAGGTACAGAAGCATTTACTCCATACATGGACATATGGTCACCATTATAGGTTGCCCACCCCAGCGCCAACTCGGACATATCACCGGTACCTACAACAAAGCCGTTGTACTTACCTGCAATATCCATCAACACCTGCGTACGTTCTCTTGCCTGACTGTTCTCGAAGGTCAGATCATGCTGATTCTTATCATGGCCGATATCTCTAAAATGTAATTCTACTGCCTCACGAATCGGAATCTCAAGGAGGGTTACACCAAGACACTTGGAGAGTTCAATTGCATTCTGATAGGTTCTGTCGGTAGTTCCAAAGCAGGGCATCGTAACTGCTATAATACCCTTCTTGTCCAGTCCCAGTAATTCAAAGGCTTTATCTGCAATTAACAATGCTAGTGTAGAATCAAGACCACCGGATATTCCGATCACTGCACAATGGCAATTAATATGAGCCAACCTGGTCTTTAAGCCAAGCGCTTGAATATGAATGATATCCCGGCAGCGTTTCTCCCTATCTGCTTTGGCAGACGGAACAAAAGGTGCCGAATCCACCGGTCTTAATAATGTAAGCTCCGGCAGTTCATAGTTCTCTTCCCGGAATGAGAAAGGTATCACCTGATATGGGTTGGTATTCTGTCCAAGATAAGTGTGCATTCTTCTTCGTTCGCTCTTCAACTTACCAAGATCAACTTCGGTAACGATCACTTCGTTCATGAAAGTTGTTGACTCTGTAAGCAGCGTACCATTCTCTGCAATCAGATTGTGACCGGCAAATACTACATCCGTTGTTGACTCGCCTTCACCGGCATCCGCATAGAGGTAACCGCATACCAGCTTCGCTGATTGATTCTTTACCAACTCTCTTCGGAAGGTATCCTTCCCAGTCAATTCATCACTGGCGGATAGATTTGCTATGATCGTCGCTCCGGCGATACAATGACCGATGCTCGGAGACTGTGGTATCCAAAGATCTTCACAGATCTCAACTCCAAGAACAAAATCAGGCATATCACTATTCTGGAATAAGATCCTGGAGCCAAAGAAGATCTCTTCTCCCAAGAAATTTATCTGGATCGGGTCAACCAAACCCGAAGTAAAATGGCGTGCCTCATAGAACTCTGTATAGTTCGGAATACTGAGCTTCGGTATCAAGCCAAGTACTTTTCCGCCTTGTATCACAGCAGCTGTATTATAAAGCTTATCCTTGACAACATAAGGAAAGCCCACCACGACGACGGGTTCCAAGCCCTTTGTATAATCTGCAATCTTCTTCACACTCTGTATCGCACCGCGAAGCAAGGTATCCTGCAGGAACAGATCACCGCAGGTATAGCCTGTAATGCAAAGCTCCGGAAATACGATCAACTTGATCTCCTGCTTCACCGCTTGCTCAATGATCTCTATAATCTTATCGGTATTGTATCCGCAGTCTGCAACTCGGATGACCGGTGTTGCCGCAGCAACTCGAATAAAACCGTGCTTCATTGTATGCCTCCTATGAATTGAATCTTCTTATGTTTTATTATAAGATATTCTGTCCGTAAAAAACAAGCTTTATTGTATGATAGTGCAAGAAAAAAGTTACAGTTCAGCCTTCAATGACTCACGCATACGACTAGGAATGAAGTGTTCCCATGGTAAGTATTTGCATTCGTCAGTACTTAGGTTCTGTACTTTAGAACCTTATGTACTGCTACGTAATGCAATTAAGTGGGAACGGCTCATCCATGGGAACATTTCGTTCCTAGTCGTATTCACTACCTGTAAGGCTGAACTGTAACATAAAAAAAGCGGCTCGAAGCCGCTTTCATCATTAGTGTTATACCCGAAATGCCGTTTCCTGTATTTTGACTCCTAGCTACGCTAGGTGGGTAACCGCACATAAGCTTCTGCCTTCCACTGCAAATGATGGCTTGACATCCACTCACGAATAATAGGAATCCCTTTTTAATCATGTAGGTTCAAATATACAAGAGTGTCGAACATCTCAGGAATTACCTTAACTATATTATAATCTATGATCTACTATTTTTCAAGGTTTTTATCTTTTTTTAGATCAGTAACTTTTACCACTCATACTAGATTATTTTGCCGTATTTACTATATTTTCTCTATAAACAGACACCAATTTACACATCTTCTTCAAGGGGCAAGAAACTAAAGATGAATTCGGAACCCTCACCAAGCGTTGACTTTACTTCGATGGTTCCTTCATGCTTCAGCGCAATCTGCTTAGCGATTGCCAGACCCAGACCGGTCCCACTGGCGTTCTGTCGAAGATTTGATTTATAGAACTTTTCAAATATATTATTAATATCCGAAGGATCGATACCGGCACCTTCATCTTTTATCGATACAATTATTTTGTCCGTCTTTTCGATTTTTATGTGAACGGATTTATTTTCCTCGGAGAACTTAATTGCATTGTCCATGATTACCATAAACATCTGCCTCAGGCGATCGTAATCACCTAATATCATATTCACTGGAGAATCCTTCACTACTTCAATTTTTATATTTTTCTTGTCCGCAATCGTACTTGCACCACGAATAATGTCATCAAAAACCTGATTCAAATTGACCGGTTCTCTCTCAATAGCAAAATCAGGATTCTGCATCTTGGATAACAACAGAAGATCTCCAACCAGACGCTCCATGGATTTACATTCAGACAACATTCGGCTATAGTATTGCTGTTTCTTCTCTTCTTCTTGAACTACACCGTCTGACAGTGTCTCTGTATAAGCCCGTATTACGGTAATCGGTGTGCGAAGCTCGTGGGATACATTGGCAAAGAAATCCAGTCTCATCTGATCCAGCTTCTTACGTTCAATATCATTCTCTAATAACTTCTCCGAGAGGATATCAACTGTCTTCGCCAGATCGCCGAGTTCATCATCCCGCTTAATGCCCGTCTTAGCTTTATAATTACCGGATGCCAGCTCCAAGGCGGTTGTACGCATCCTTGAGATCGGTAAGGATAACTCGGTCGCAAATATAATAACAATGATAAATGCGATACCCAGAGCCACCACACTACTCAAAACAATGTAATATAAGCTACTCTTGATCAATTCGTTCTGATCTCCGACTTTACTGACAATCAAAATAGCACCGACTACTTCTCCGTCTACACCACGGATCGGGGACGATACTGTTATGATAGTCTGTTCGTATACCTTATCGTCTCGTTCCTGTTGATCATTCTCTCCTTGAAAGGCCTTATTGATACTTTCCACATAGGGCTTGTATTCTTCTTGTGTGGTGAAATTCTCATAGGTGTCACCGGTTTCCATAGATACTCTCATGGGGTTTAACGCATAAGGATTGGAAATGGTCCAGATATCCCACTGATTAACCTCCCTGATCAAACTAAGCTCGTCAAGAAATCCCTCTTTACCACTAATAATGTATTCACTGGCTCTGGTACTAAGACGATTTGCACGATCCTCCATCTGGGTCTTAATATTCTTCATCGTCATATCGCCATACAATTTCATGAAAATCAGACAGATTAATAAAGCAGTAACCAGTAACATTACCGAATAGTTCAGATATAATTTAAAAAACAATCGGTTATAGATGTGTACCTTATTATCCTTTGACATAAGACTCCCCTATTTCTCATCAATTTCAAATTTATAGCCGACACCCCAGATTGTCTTAATCATCCATGTGGGATGCTCCACAATATCAAGCTTGGAACGTAGTCGCTTTATATGAGAGTCTACGGTTCTGCTATCTCCAAAATAATCAAAGCCCCATAGGCTGTCAAGAAGATTGTCTCGTGTAAACACTTTGTTGGGATTCATAGCCAAAGTCCACATGGTTTCAATTTCTTTCTTGGTTAACGCAATTTTTACGCCAGAAATATGTAGCGTATACTCTTCCAGGTTTATTTCAAGGCTGCCCACGGTTAATATGTTTTCGGAGGAAGCCTCTTTTGTAGCTTTCGTCATACGTCTCATTACTGCTCTAACCCTAGCCATTACCTCTCTTGGACTAAAAGGTTTTACTATATAATCGTCGGCACCTATATCAAGGCCCATGATCTTATCGAAATCTTCTCCTCTTGCCGTAATCAGAATTACAGGTACATTCGATTTACTTCTAATCTTTCTGCATACCTCATATCCATCTTCCTTCGGCATCATCACATCAAGCAAGACTACATCAGGATTAAATTGGTTAAAGAGACGAATTGCTTCCTCCCCATCTCCTGCTACGACAGGTTCAAAACCTTCCATTCTGGAGTAAGTAGATAAAATATCCGTAATATCACGATTATCATCGGCGATTAGTATATGTTGCATTATCAAGATCTCCCTTCCTAGTCTTTCCCCGTTTTCCTTTGTATCCTTTAAATTAAATGCACTTACCTTATTATATAGTAAAGATAAGGGTGAAACAAGTAGAAAAACTTATCAAATATTCAATTTCGACACAAAGCTCACAGTCCATAATTCATAAAAATTCTTGTAGTAATTTTTATGAAAAATCTAAAACCTCAATAAGACAAGGATTTCGTTGTATTTCATTGTATATTTTTAGGAAAATGTTCTGGAATATATTTTAGTATTAATTATATAAATTTTTACATTATGACACTTTTCTGACAAAATCAAATGCTATTATATGGTTAGAATAGATAGGATGTGACATAAGGAATTTCCAATAATTCGGAGGAATAGCCATGAAGATGAAATATTTTTGTAAATGCTTAATTACTCTTGGCTTACTTCTTTTCATTACTTTGCTTATACCGATGACCTCTTACAGCACAGCAACAGCACAAGCAGCCAGTATTGATAAGGAGAAAACAGATAGCTACAGATTAAATCTCAAAAGCATTACATTAGTGAAAGGCAAATCATTTGCTTTAAAGGTCTACAATGCGAGTGAAAACGCAAAGATAACCTTTAAATCCGAGGATACGGAAGTTGCTTCTGTTAGTGACGATGGTACGATAACCGCCAATAAGGTGGGTGCTACTGTTGTTACAGTTACCATTAAAGAAGGCAGCGATAGAACACCAATTACCTGCGATGTTACTGTAGGTCCTGCCGCCATTAGTGTTAAGTGGACAAAGGAAAGAGTGTTTGTCGGGTTGAATAACGACGATGTACTTAAGGTTATTATGAAACCGGATAATACAACAGAGGTTGCCAGATTTTCCAGCTATGATTCTTCCATTGCTGCCGTTAGTGCGGGTGGCCGCATCAGTGCAAAGAAGATAGGTATGACTTATTTATTTGCAGAGATCGATGCTTCCAACATGGATGGCTCGCGTAAGTTTGCTGTCTGTAATGTATTCGTAACCAGTTCAAAGGATGCTTCTCAACTTGAGGAGTACTTCAGTAAACATTCCGAATTAAATCGGATATCTAGCTACGAATTAAACAAAGCATTAGGCGATTTCTTCAATGGAGGAGATGCGGAAGCTGCTGTTACAGCAGATGATGCAACTGACTCTGCATTAGTCAAAGCACTTGATAATTATCTTGAGGATGAGTTCAAGCTTTCCGAGATCCGTGCAAAGATTAAAGCAGAACTCGATGCTCTTACTAAGTCAAACAATACGGAGACAAATTCCGTTCCTGCAGCAAAATAACTGAATGATGATGACTAGACAAGACCATACACGTACGTGTATGGTCTTTTAATGTTTCATATACGATATCACATCTTTATTATATGATTATTTATTTTAATTTCATCCGGGTTTGTAATATAATAAGATATACATTATCAGAAAGGTGGACTAACATGAATTTTAGATTTGCACACAACAATATAAATGTTCTTGATCTGGACAAGTCCTTAGCATTCTATCATGAGGCACTTGGATTAAAGGAAGTAAAGCGTCACTCTCCGGCTTCCGGTGATTTCATCATTGTCTTCCTCAGTGACGGAACAAGCGGTCATCAGTTGGAGCTGACCTGGCTCAGAGACTGGGACCGTCCTTATAATCTTGGAGATAATGAGTTCCATCTTGCTTTCCTTGTTGATGATTATGATGCTGCATATCAGAAGCATAAGGAAATGGGATGTATCTGTTATGAGAATACAGCGATGGGTCTGTATTTTATCAGCGATCCCGACGGATACTGGCTCGAGATTATTCCGACCAGATAGAGTATAGTTATAAACAATTATCAATATTATAGCTGGAGTAAGAAGGTTCTTTCGCTAAAATTTAAGTAGAAAAGGAAAGAGGCCATACTTCTCACCTGTGTGAGAGAAGTGTGTGACCCTTTCCTTTTCAATTGTAATTCAAAGCACTTTCTTATTCCATATAGGGTGCTTACAGCTGTGCGACATCCACCAATGTAATATCACTGTTGTCACATTCCATGCTGGTCAGGAGAGCACTTGCCGTATCTAAGGCGGTAAAACAGGTAACTCCGGTCTCAATGGAGGTTCGGCGGATTAAGAAGCCGTCTCTCGTCTTATCTCTGCCCTGAGTCGGTGTATTGATTACCATATCGATCTCATGACTAAGGATTAAGTCCAGAAGGTTCGGGCTGCCCTGATCAATCTTATTGATTACGGTAGCAGGTACCCCTTTCTCTGCCAAGGCTGCTGCGGTTCCTTCGGTTGCATAGATTTCATATCCCAAGGCGATCAGTCTCTTTCCAAGATCTACTGCTTCTCCACGATCCGATTTCTTCACGGTCATGATCATCTTCTTGTGCTTCGGAAGATTAATGCCTGCGCCAAGAAAGGCTTTATAAAGAGCTTCGTGGAAGGTCTTCGCGATACCCAGACATTCTCCGGTAGACTTCATCTCCGGTCCTAAGCTGATTTCTGCACCTCGCAGCTTCTCAAACGAGAACACCGGCATCTTGATTGCAATGTATTCCGACTCCGGCCATAATCCCGGAGTATAACCGAGTCCCTTGATCTTCTCTCCCAGGATTACCTTGGTAGCGATATCTACAATCGGAAGTGAGGTTACTTTACTGATATAGGGTACGGTACGGCTGGAACGAGGATTTACTTCGATTACATATACCTTATCATTATATATGATGAACTGGATATTAATCAGTCCGATGACATGGAGGGAATTCGCCAGCTTCTTCGTATAGTTGACGATATCCACCTTCACCTTGCGGCTGACGCTCTGCGAAGGATAGACCGAGATACTGTCTCCGGAATGAATTCCGGCCCGCTCGATATGCTCCATGATACCCGGTATGAGGATATCTTCTCCATCGCATACTGCATCCACTTCCACTTCTTTTCCCATCAGATATTTATCTACTAAGATCGGATGCTCCTGAACCGTCATATTGATGATCTTCATGAACTCAATGATATCCTCGTCGCTGATTGCAATCTGCATTCCCTGACCGCCCAGTACATAGGAAGGACGGACGAGAACCGGATACCCCAGTTCCTTTGCAGCTGACAAAGCCTCTTCTGTTGTTAATACCGTCTTACCCTCGGGTCTCGGAATTCCGCATTCCTCCAGGATCTTATCAAATAATTCCCGATCCTCTGCTGCATCCACATCCGCAGCTGAGGTTCCCAGGATCGGAACACCCATCTTCAGTAATGCATCGGTCAGTTTGATAGCAGTTTGCCCGCCAAACTGTACCACAGCGCCATCCGGTTGCTCCAGATCAACGATGTTCTCCACATCCTCCGGAGTCAGCGGCTCGAAGTACAGTTTATCCGCGATATCAAAGTCGGTACTTACTGTCTCAGGATTATTATTTACGATGATTGTCTCACAGCCGCTATTCGCTAAGGCCCATACGCTATGAACGGAGCAGTAATCGAACTCAATTCCTTGTCCGATACGGATTGGACCGGAGCCGAGAACCATGATTTTCTTCTTACCACTAGTCTTCTCGACTTCATTGTAGCTTCCGAAGGTCGAATAGTAATACGGTGTTGCTGCATCAAACTCAGCAGCACAGGTATCTACCATCTTATAGGCTGCGATGATACCATACTGCTTACGCATTGCCTTAATCTCAGCCACACTCTTACCGGTCAGGTCACTAATCACGCGGTCCGGATATCCCAGACGCTTCGCTTTTGCTAACAGTTCTGCCTCCAGGGGATTATCTGACAGCTCCTGCTCTGTCTCAACCAGGATGGCAATCTTATCGATAAACCAATAATCTATCTTGGTAATCTCATGGATCTGTTCGTAGGAGATGCCTTTTCTGATTGCTTCTGCGATTACGAATAATCGTCTGTCATCGATCTTGTACAGATCCTGAATGATCTCTTCCGCTGTCATCATACCGTATTCACCAAGCTTTAAGCTATATATATTCTGTTCCAGCGATCGGATTGCTTTCATCAATGCCGCTTCGAAGCTTGAGCTGATGGCCATAACTTCGCCGGTTGCCTTCATCTGGGTCGTAAGCGCTCTCTTAGCAGTGATAAATTTGTCAAAGGGCCACTTCGGTATCTTAACAACCACATAATCCAATGTGGGTTCGAAGCTTGCATAGGTCTTCTTTGTCACCGCATTCTGGATCTCATCCAGTTGATAACCCAGTGCAATCTTCGCTGCAACCTTAGCAATCGGATATCCGGTTGCCTTGGACGCGAGTGCGGAGGATCGGCTTACCCGGGGATTTACTTCGATTACGCAATACTCAAAGGTATCAGGATGAAGTGCATATTGCACATTGCAGCCACCGGTTATTCCAAGTTCCGTTATGATATTCAGAGCAGAGCTGCGGAGCATCTGATATTCCTTATCTCCCAGCGTCTGAGAGGGCGCTACGACGATACTGTCTCCGGTATGCACTCCTACCGGGTCGATGTTCTCCATATTACAGACCGTGATGCAATTGCCTGCACTGTCGCGCATTACCTCGTACTCAATCTCCTTCCAGCCGGCGATGCAACGCTCGATCAGACACTGTCCGACTCGACTGAGACGAAGCCCGTTGGTACAGATATCCTCAAGCTCCTCCTGTGTAGCAGCAATACCGCCGCCGCTTCCACCAAGAGTATATGCAGGGCGGACTACTACGGGATATCCAATCGTCTCTGCAAATTCGACTGCAGCTTTTACTGTGGTTACAACTTCACTGGGAGCACATGGCTCGCCGATCTTTTCCATCGTATTCTTGAATTCCAGACGATCTTCCGCTTTCTTAATGGTATCAGAAGTCGTTCCGATTAATCGCACCTCATTTTCCTTAAGGAACCCGGATTCCTCCAGTTCCATAGCGATATTCAGTGCTGCCTGCCCTCCAAGGGTGGGCAATACGCTATCCGGCTTCTCTTTCATGATGATTCTCTTCACAAAATCCGGAGTCAGGGGTTCGATATAGACAAAATCAGCAATTTCTTTATCAGTCATAATGGTAGCCGGGTTGGAATTAACCAATACTACGCAGATGCCCTCTTCTTTCAGTGAACGACAAGCCTGAGTTCCTGCATAGTCAAACTCTGCTGCCTGACCGATGATGATTGGACCGGATCCGATTACGAGTACTTTCTTGATATCCTGAATTCTTGGCATTATCCCTGCACCTCCATCATCTTAATAAACTCATCAAATAGGAACTCACTATCCATCGGCCCTGCGCAGGCTTCCGGATGAAATTGTACAGAGAACACATTCTTGCCCAGATAGTGCAGTCCCTCCACTGTCTTATCATTTACATTATGGAAGCTGACTTCTGCAGTCTCCGGAGAAATACTCTCCTCCATCACCATATAACCATGGTTCTGTGTAGAGATATATACTCTTCCGGTCTTAAGGTCCTTCACGGGATGATTTGCTCCGCGATGGCCATACTTCATCTTCTTAGTATCACCGCCATTCGCCAGAGCTAAGAGCTGATGTCCCAGGCAGATTGCAAAGATCGGAACGCTGCTGTCGAACATATTCTTTACTTCGGTTATTACCTCTGTGCATTCCTTGGGGTCTCCGGGGCCATTCGACAGCATGATGCCATCCGGCTGATCCTTTAATACCTCTTCTGCTTTTGTAAATCCCGGATAGATCGTAACTTCACAGCCTCTCTTCGCCAGCGATCTGGGGATGTTGTTCTTCAGGCCATAATCCATCAGAGCAACCCTATACTTCTTCTCCCCTACGGCAGGTACCACATATTTCTCTTGGCAGGTAGTTTTCTTGATTACCTTTTCCACCTTATATTGATGGATCTTCGGAAGAACCTTCTCTATCTCATAATTTGCATCCGTGGTTATCATCCCGTTCATGGTACCCTTATTTCTAAGCAGCTTAACCAATGCTCTGGTATCAATCCCAGCGATGCCGGGGATATCATTTCTTTCCAGGAAGCTTTGTATACTTTCTTCATTACGGAAATTGCTTGGAATTCGTGATAATTCTCTTACTAAAAATGCATCCAACCATGGTCTATGAGATTCCATATCCTCATAACAAATTCCATAGTTACCGATCAATGGATAGGTCATCACTACACTTTGTCCTGCATAAGAGGGATCGGTCAGAACCTCGAGATAGCCTGTCATTCCTGTGTTGAATACAATCTCACTGATGATTTCTCTCTTCGCTCCGATACTTTCTCCTACAAAGACATTGCCATCCTCTAGAATTAAGAATGCTTTCATCAAATCCTCCATTCCGCTGCCATTGGCTGCATAAAACCGCTTCATTTTTCTTCTTTAAACTTAAAAGTTTGCAAAAAAAAAGAATACAAACCCAGACCGGGGATATACTCCATTGTACATCTTCCAATTTCTTCTTTTTATTTATTAATATTAATTTATGATGCATATTTATGCATATTTTTTATTTATTTTTATGATTTTAACACACCTATCATCAAATAGCAAGTGGTTTTTATAAATAATTTTTCATATTTATTAATGCTGCTTATCCCATCTATAAGCTACAATAATTATCCTTCTCTTTATTAATTTTTATGCATACTCTATATACTCTATATATCACTTACTCCCATATTTTCGGGATAATATCACATCTTTATAGTCTGCTACATAAGCTATTAATAAAACGAAAGGATTCTGTTATTATGAACCAAATCAGAACCCCTAATCCGTATATAAACTCTGTACCTTCTCCGAGAATCTATCCAACGCAGATGGAAACCCAAT
Organism: Bacillota bacterium; assembly: GCA_017861355.1. Taxonomy (GTDB): domain Bacteria; phylum Bacillota; class Clostridia; order Lachnospirales; family Lachnospiraceae; genus Mobilitalea. The sequence continues at coordinate 8,224 of JAGFXQ010000005.1, read as the reverse complement.
CACTGGGTCAGCTCAGAGTGCGTTGCACTACAGCCGGAGTTGTCCCAATTCCGAATGCCACCGTTACGATTAGTCTGCCAAGCAATCCAGAGGCTGTGGTGGAAACACTTACAACAAATGATTCCGGTATCACGGACGTGATCGATCTTGATGCTCCCCCTCTCAATTTAAGTCTGGAGATTCAGCCGATACAGCCTTATTCCAATTATGATATCCGAGTTTCTGCTCCTGATTTCGAAGGGGCTTTCTTCTCTGATATTGAGATTCTTCCCGATGTCACAGCAGAGCAGAATGTCCAGTTGAATCCGGTGGAAGCAGGAGGTGCAGAATCATCCTATGTCATTGACCCCCATACCCTTTACGGCGATTATCCTCCGAAGATTCCGGAAGATGAGATCAAGCCCACGAACGAAACAGGCGAAATCGTTCTGAGCCGTGTAGTGATTCCTGAGTATGTTGTTGTCCATGATGGTCCCCCTGCCTCTCCCGCTGCCAATCATTATGTAAGATTCCGGGATTACATTAAGAATGTTGCCTCCAGTGAAATATATGCCACTTGGCCAGAGCAGACAATCTATGCCAATGTCTATGCTATTCTATCCTTTACCTTAAATCGGGTTTATACTGAGTGGTATCGTAACCAGGGGTACAATTTTACGATTACCTCGTCCACAGCATATGACCATAAGTGGATTAACGGCCGGAACATCTATAATAACATTGGTCTGATCGTAGACAACATTTTCACTAATTATCTCTCACGTCCGAATGTTACGCAACCAATCCTTACTCAGTATTGTGACGGTAATCGAGTCTCCTGCCCAGGTTGGATGACCCAGTGGGGCTCCAAAAGTCTGGGAGACCAAGGCAAGACAGCGATTGAGATCTTGAGGCATTTTTACGGAAACTCTATCTATATTAATACTGCAGTCGAGGTCTCCGGCGTTCCTACCTCCTGGCCCGGCTATAATCTCGGCATCGGAGCCAGTGGTGGAAATGTCAAGACGCTTCAAACTCAACTTAACCGAATCGCCCAAGTGTACACTGCTATCCCGAAAGTATCGGTAGACGGTGCCTATGGACCTCAGACCGCCAATGCAGTCCGAGCTTTTCAGGGTATTTTCGATTTGCCGGTAACGGGTATCGTAGACTTTGCCACTTGGTATCGAATCTCTAATATTTATGTAGGCGTTACTCGAATTGGGGTATAACAGAAAACGTTAGCTTCGCAGATATTTTTGAATCAAGCATTAAAGAAGAATGAGGTAAATCATATGTATCAAAGGAATACCACCTTATACAGTCGCAGGAATTCGCCCTTCCAGTTGCCCGAGGTTCATCCTTTCTCTACACCCAGAATCTATCCTACAGAGATGTCTACTCAGAATCTGGGTAAGTTAAGGGTTCGTGCAACCACTTCGAACATGTCTCCTGTTGCAAATGCAAAAGTAACGATATCCTCCGTGGCTAATCCGGACATCGTACTTGATGAACTAGTTACGGATCAATCAGGCCTAACCCCCGAGGTAGCCTTATCAGCACCTTCCGCGGATTATAGCCAGGCACCCTCCACTGTACAGCCCTATTCGGAATATACCTTATCGATCGCATCGCCTGAGTATGTTCCGATCACCGTTCAGAACCTCGAGATTTTTCCAAACATAACCGCAATCCAGGACGCAACCTTAAGGCTGCTCAGTCCGCAAGGAGCACCAACGCTTTATGTAATTCCACCCCATACACTTTATGGAGATTATCCTCCAAAGATAGCCGAAGCCGAGATCAAAGAGACGAAAGAGACCGGTGAGATTGTCTTGAGTAATGTTGTAATTCCGGAGTATGTCGTAGTTCATGACGGACCTCCGACGGATACTTCTGCAGCAAACCATTATATACGTTTCCGTGATTATATTAAAAATGTTGCCTCAAGCGAGATATATGCAACCTGGCCTGAAGCAACAATTGCTGCAAATGTATTGGCGATCCTGTCGTTCACCTTAAATCGTGTTTTCACGGAATGGTACCGCAATCAAGGCTTTAACTTTACCATCACCTCCTCCACCGCCTTTGATCATAAGTGGATACCCGGCCGTAATATTTATAACAATATCAGCCTGGTGGTTGATCAGATGTTTACGAATTACCTATCCAGACCGAATGTGAAACAACCAATCTTAACACAATATTGTGACGGTAATAAAGTTCAATGTCCGAATTGGATGACACAGTGGGGCTCCAGAGATCTGGGTGAACAAGGGAAAAGTGCAATCGAGATTTTGCGTAGTTTTTACGGCAACTCCATCTACATCAACTCAGCTACTATCGTGTCCGGAGTTCCTACCTCCTGGCCGGGTGCCAACTTAAATATCGGAGCTTCCGGTGCGAATGTCCGGATGATTCAAGAACAGCTGAACCGGATCTCGGACACGTACACTATAATTCCGAAGCAGCCTGTCGATGGTCAATACACCCAGCAAACTGCCGATGCAGTGAAGCTGTTTCAGCAAGCCTTTGATTTGCCTCAGACGGGAATTGTGGATCTTGCTACCTGGTACCGTATCTCAGGCATCTATGTGGCTGTGTCACGAATTGCGGAATAGTATCTTGGATGTATATTCCTTGGCGTATTACTGCAATATGTCGACTCAGATAAAGAACCAAAAAATAACCCTAGCCTACTCATATACTATCCCGGCTCAGATATAGAGCCTGTATAGTATATGAATAATCTAGGGTTATTCTAACTACTCCACGAACTACCATCTGAACTGGTATGGTTCACGGTTATCCAGAGAATCGAAATCATAGCCGAGTTCCTTTAGTAGTTTTATCACATCCGGAAGTATTTGTACACTCAGGTCATTCACAGAGGCATCATGCATCAAAATGATCGGATGATCCTGCCGTTTGATGTCCTTCCGGATATTACGCAGTATGGAATAAGCAGAAGGTTTGCCCACCGAATCCTTGGTGTCAACATTCCAGTCATAACAGGTAAAGCCTCTGCGATCCATTTCTTCCATTAAAGCATCTTTTATGTTTTTACTATAGCTATTATTGCTACCCCAAGGGAAACGATAGATATGTACCCGCTCACCGGTAATATCATAAATCTGCTGATACACAGTATTAAAATCATTCAGAAAGCGTTCTACTGAGCAATAGATTTCATTGCACTTATGGGAATAGGTATGGATACCGATGGTATGACCTTCATGGACCATACGCTCCAGACTATCCTCATTTTTCTTCTTAATCGCACTACCGACAAGGAAGAAGGTTGCTTTGATATCATTTTCTTCTAGGATATCCAATACTTTAAACGTATTCTCACTGGGACCATCATCAAAAGTAAGATATGCAACTTTTTTCGGTAAGGTCGTTTTTAAAGAAGCAGAATATACAGTATATAGTTCCGGATACATCCTAGTGTAGTCCGGTACCTCATCAATACTGGTTTGACTGCTATTTTCGTCCTCTGCCGTCTCATTCTTCATCGCAGTTAAAAGTTCAAGGCTTTGCACCTGACCCGAGTTCTGAATACTTATTCCCTCACTCTGTGGCATCTCCTTAAGTCGGATTACGATGATAAATAAAGCTATTAAGATAAAAAAGGCTAAGCCATTTAATTGTTTTTGTCTCAAATTTAAGATCCTTCCTGCATTCTTTATTAACTATCATATGCAGGAAATGACGTAATAAGTATTTTATTCTGTTACCTGACGCTTTATAACATTCAGTGCAGCCTGAACAGGGGGGAGTGCGATCAGTATCACTGTAACTGCTGCTTCCGGTACGATATAAGTTGCATTATAGATAATGGAATAGATGATCGGATTCTGTGTTCCTGCATACATTCCGAAGAAAATAACACCGGAAAGTACATGACAAAGATATCTTCCGGCTACACCAAGAACATAGCCCTTCATTAAGCCAAATTTGGATTTCATAAAGGCACCGGATAATCCCAGACAGCCAAAGGCGAGCGGATAGTCAATCAAAAGCTGAACCGGATGTACTACATAAGGCTTAAGAATCAAATCCAGGAAGCCACAGGCAATACCGGTCAGGATACCGGATCTGGTACCATAGAGGTATCCGATATAGCAGATAAAGAACATACGGAATAAAGTGATGGAACCGCCAAATGGCAAATTGAATACCGTAAACATGGAGGCAATCACAGAAAGTGCCACGGCTACCGCTGAGAAGGCCAGCTGTTTTGCATTTACCTTCTTCTTACCACTGCCACCGTAAGCAAACATAGCTAGAAACAACAAAGCAACCACCACAAAAAGTGCGATATTTCCTGCTGTTGTCGGATAGTAACTTCCGGATTCTGCATCCGTTACCACGAGAAAATTAAAAATACTTTGAAACATAAAAAAATCCTCCTTTTCATTACATCGGAGGGGGCCACTTGATTGCTTCCTTCCGCCGGTATTACCCGGATCAAGTAGTGAGGGTCAGCAACGTGTTATCACACTTGCCTCTCAGCCATCGGCTCCCCTAGCTTATTTTGTACTGCCTTATCATATACAATTTTGTATAGGCTGTCAATACATATTTATACACAATTGAACCGTTGCTATGCAAAATAATATTGCACCGATGACTTGAGCTAAAAGGGAAAGAATTTGATCCTTTGTTTTAACTTGTAATTATCCCCTTCATTTCTTATAATGAGATAAGACAAAATCAGGAGGGTAATGACTTGAAAACAATAATACATAGAATACCTGTTATGCTTACATTAAGCTTGATCCTGCTCTTCTCACTTACTTCCTGTTCGAAAGAGGAGAATTCGGATACCATGATTGAGACCATCACAACCAAGGTTGTCTCGCCGACCGAGCAGCCCTCGACTGCTCTTCCAATCGTAGCTCCGGTGGTTCATTCCAAGATAACTTCAACTCCGATTCCCACAAAGATTCCCACAGTTGTTCCCACGGCTGTGCCCACCGAGACCCCAACAAAGTCTCCTATTGCACCTCCTAAAGCTGACACAGCAGCTCAAGATGATGTTTCCGAAAATCACATGATCGCCATCGATGCAGGTCACCAAACCAAAGGGAACAATGAAAAAGAACCGATCGGTCCCGGAGCCACAACAACTAAACCAAAGGTAAGTTCAGGAACAAAGGGGACAACAACCGGTGTTCCCGAATATAAGCTAAATCTGGTGATAGCCTTAAAAGTCAAGAAAGAATTAATCCACCGCGGGTATGAAGTCTATATGCTTCGAGAGAAGAATGATGTTAACCTTAGTAACCGGGAACGGGCTGAGATGGCCAATGAGAGCGGAGCCGATCTATTCATTCGTATTCACGCGGATGGTTCTGAGAATTCGAGCGTTAATGGAACAAGCACATTATACCCCTCCAAGAATAATCCGTATGTCTCCGAACTAAGCCATGGCAGTTATACATTATCAAAAGCTATTGTTGATGCTATGTGTGAACGGACCGGTGCCAAAAATCGAGGTGCCATCGCCAGAGATGATATGAGCGGAATCAATTGGTGCAACATACCCGTCAGCATTATTGAGATGGGATATATGTCTAACAAAAAGGAAGATAAGCTAATGCAGACCGCGGAATATCAGGACAAAATCGTTCAGGGAATCTGTGACGGAATTGATGATTATTACAATTAACCAAGACTTAGTATCCCTTGTCTTTTCACTTCTCTCCCATCAAAATGTAAGCCCGCCATACCGCATTGAAAGAGATGGGTGGCATGCTATATGAAACTTCTAAAATTGTGAATAAACAGGATGAAATAATAATCCATTATTCTTATCAGAACTTGGAGGGGTGTTCGTAGGAGCACCCCTCCAGTTCCTTAGATACAAGGAGCAGGCATTGTATCTATTCACTTAGCAAGACCGGCTGACGACGGCTGCTTATGTCCGTTTTGAGACTTGCATTATAGGCTCAAATAAGGACATGCCTAGGAAGGAAAGGCGCTAAGTGAATAGGTACAATGACTGCTCCTTGTTATAGACGTAAAAAGGGGTGCTCCTACGAACACCCCTTTAATAAATTTTATTTATTTAATTATTCTCATCAGAGTAGACTTACATCATACCCATTCCGCCGCCAGCCGGCATCGGAGGCTCATTTGTCTTAATATTAGCAACAACGGATTCTGTTGTTAATAAGGTAGATGCAACACTGGTTGCATTCTGAAGTGCACTTCTTGTAACCTTAGTAGGATCAAGAATTCCTGCTTCAACCATATCTACATATTCTTCAGCTAATACATCAAAGCCCATTCCAGTCTTGCTTTCTTTCACTTTGCTGATTACTACGGAACCTTCCAGACCAGCATTGTATACGATGCTGTATAAAGGAGATTCAAGAGCCTTCAAGATAATGTTAGCGCCTGTCTTCTCATCACCCTGTAAGCTCTCAGCATACTTGGCAACTTCTTTGGAGGCATGGATATAAGCAGAACCACCACCTGCAACGATACCCTCTTCTACTGCTGCTCTGGTAGCTGCAAGAGCATCTTCCATACGTAGCTTGTTTTCCTTCATCTCTGTCTCAGTAGCTGCACCAACGCGGATTACTGCTACGCCGCCTGCAAGCTTTGCCAGTCTTTCCTGTAATTTCTCTTTATCGAATTCAGAAGTAGTCTCTTCGATCTGAGCCTTAATCTGAGCGATTCTCTGAGTAATATCATTCTTGTCACCCTCACCGTCAACGATGATGGTATTTTCCTTCTGAACCTTAACACTCTTAGCACGGCCTAACTGCTCTAAGGTAGCTTCCTTGAGATCAAGACCAAGCTCGTCAGAGATAACAGTTCCACCGGTTAAGATAGCGATATCCTGAAGCATAGCCTTTCTTCTGTCACCATAACCGGGAGCCTTAACCGCAACTGCAGTAAAGGTTCCTCTTAATTTATTAAGTACTAAGGTGGTAAGAGCTTCGCCTTCCACATCTTCTGCAATAATGAGTAATCTTGCACCAGTCTGTACGATCTGTTCCAGAACCGGTAAGATTTCCTGAATATTGGAGATCTTCTTATCAGTGATCAGGATATAAGGATTATCTAGGTTCGCTTCCATCTTATCCATATCGGTACACATGTAAGCGGATACATATCCACGATCAAACTGCATACCCTCTACTAAGTCAAGCTCTGTCTTCATGGTCTTAGACTCTTCGATTGTAATAACGCCATCGTTGGATACTTTCTCCATCGCATCTGCTACCAACTGACCTACTTCATCATCACCTGCAGAAATCGCTGCAACTCTTGCGATCTGCTCTTTACCCTTTAAGGTAGAGCTCATCTTTAAAATAGATTCTACAGCAACCTCAGTAGCCTTCTTCATACCTTTTCTTAAGATAATCGGGTTGGCACCTGCCGCTAAGTTCTTAATTCCCTCTGTAATCATTGCCTGAGCAAGAACAGTTGCGGTAGTGGTACCATCACCGGCTACATCATTTGTCTTGGTAGCAACTTCTTTTACAAGCTGAGCGCCCATATTCTCAAATGGATCATCTAATTCTATTTCCTTTGCGATAGTAACACCATCGTTTGTGATTAAAGGTGCACCGAAGGATTTGTCAAGAACAACATTTCTTCCCTTCGGTCCAAGAGTAACCTTAACTGTATTTGCTAATTTATTAGCACCAATCTCAAGTGCTGCTCTGGCTTCTGCGCCATATTTAATTTCCTTTGCCATGGTTGATTCTCTCCTTTTTCTTAGTCTTCTACGACTGCTACGATATCATTCTGCTTAACAATGATGAATTCCTCATCCTCAAGCTTAACTTCGGTTCCTGCGTATTTGGAATAAATAACCTTGTCTCCAACTTTAACCTGCATCGTAATCTCTTTGCCTTCAACCATTCCTCCAGGACCTACAGCGATAACCTGAGCCTGCTGCGGTTTTTCTTTCGCCTGACCGGGTAACACGATACCGGACTTTGTTGTCTCTTCCGCAACTAATTGCTTTAATACTACCTTATCTCCTAATGGTACAAGTTTCATTTTTATTATTCCTCCTTCAAAAATTAGTTCTCGCAGTGTTCAACCACTACATTCCTTATTAGAGATTATTAGCACTCTTTGTTGTAGAGTGCTAATCTGATTTATATATTAGTAAATTTGCTTTTATATTGCAACTTCATTTCCACTAAAATATCGTAGCAAATTTAATAATTTCTAACTTATGCTCTTGATATCTCTCTATATCTCATTTTTTCTT
>JAGFXQ010000315.1 GCA_017861355.1 Bacillota bacterium | reverse complement strand
TAACGATTTTCAATACCTTTGAAGCTTTGCAGTCAGGGGAATGCATGGAACTAATTAATGATCATGATCCCAGACCGCTACACTATCAGTTTATCATCGAACGACCGGATACATTTGAATGGGAGTATCTTGAGGAAGGTCCCGACGTCTGGAGAGTAGCAATCACAAAAAGATAATAAGGCTGAATGCCAAGATTATAACTCAGCAAACATATATCACCCCTTAATCACATAGCAAATAACTGCAGGGATGTTCCATTGATCGTCAGAGCCCACTCATATAATAGTAGAGTAAGCTTTAATCGATCTATGTACATCCCTGTTTCTATGTAACTATAGTTATGCGGAACCTATGTCGATCTTATCAGGACAATGTAGCGATAAAATGGTCGAAGGCTTCCTGTCCCTGTGGCGTTCTCTTATATACTCCGGCATGCTCCAGTACCTGACAGAACACCTTTCCAATCTCCTCTTTCAGAATATCATCGATATTCTCCCTGCTTATATTCGAATAATCAGGTAGGAATTCTTCTACCCAATCGGCGTGCTTCTCAAGCAGTTCATGAGAGCGAATATCCTTGCCCTCCAGAAGATAGTTACCGAGTAATTCCATCTCTTCTTTTAATCTTGCCGGAAGAACAGCCAGTCCCATTACTTCAATGAGTCCGATGTTCTCCTTCTTGATATGATGCAGCTCGGCGTGGGGATGATATAGTCCAAGCGGATGCTCCTCGGTCGTCAGATTATTACGTAACACCAGATCCAGCTCATAGTGATCGCCTTTTTTACGGGCAATCGGTGTAATTGTATTATGTGGCTCCTGATCCGTAAATGCATAGACACAGGCATCTTCATCTGTGTAACTGCGCCAGGTTCTAAGAATATGATCTGCAAGCTCTACCAATCGGCTATCCTCTTTACATCGAAGACGAAGTACCGACATCGGCCATTGAACCACACCGGCCTCCACTTCTTCATAGCCTTTTACCGTGAAGGTTCTCTCCACCTTTGCCTTGGCCATAGCGAATTCATAATTGCCACCCTGGAAGTGATCATGACTAAGGATGGACCCACCTACGATCGGAAGATCTGCATTTGATCCGACAAAGTAATGAGGAAATTGCTTCACAAAATCCAGAAGCTTACGAAAGGCTGCTTTGTCAATCTGCATTGGTGTGTGTTCCATGTTAAATACGATGCAGTGCTCATTATAATACACATAGGGTGAATATTGGAGACCCCATGCCTGTTGATTGATTGTAATCGGAATGACCCTGTGATTCTGTCTTGCCGGATGATCAATTCGTCCTGCATAGCCTACATTCTCAGCACACAGCAGACATTTCGGATAACCGCTCTGCTTCATAAGCTTTGCCGCTGCTATGGCTTTCGGATCCTTCTCCGGCTTAGAGAGATTGATTGTGATGTCAATATCTCCATATGACGTATTCGTAATCCATTTGATGTCCTTGCTGATACGATATCTGCGGATATAGTCCGTATTCTGGCAAAATTCATAATACTCGTCTGTTGCATTTCTGGGCGACTCCTGATATTGCTCCCAGAAGCGTTTTGCTATAACGCTTGGTGCCGGAGTTAATATACCCATAATCTTAGTATCAAACAGATCACGGTATACTATCCCATTTTCCTTCAAAAGTCCCTGCTCATATGCATAATCCAACATAGAAGCAAGTATCTGTTCCAGTTCGAGTGGTTCAGAGTCACTCACCTGCTCAGGATAATCTTCCAAATCGAATAACTCCAGCAGACGATTGATTACATACACTTTATCTTCCTTCAAGATTAATCCGGTCTTCTCTGCATACATAGCCAGTTTTCTGATTAGTTCATAAATCATGTTTTTCTTTCGCCTTCCTTAGTATCAGTACACTATATTTATCTCAAAAAAACCATCGACTATTTTGCATAGCCTCTCGGATGGCTCTGATGCCATCTCCAGGCGGATTCTATGATTTCTTCCAGATCTGCGTGCTCCGGCTTCCAGCCCAGCACTGACTTTGCTTTCTCACTGGAGGCGATAAGCTTAGCAGGGTCACCGGCACGTCTGGGAACCGTCACTGCTTTAATCGGATCTCCGGTAACCTTTCTTGAAGCCTCGATTACCTCCTGCACGGTAAAACCGATACCGTTACCGAGATTGAAGATATTGCTCTCATTTCCCTTCATCAGATATTCCACCGCAAGAATATGAGCCTGTGCCAGATCCGTGACATGGATGTAATCTCGTACACAGGTGCCATCCTTCGTATCATAATCATCTCCGAAGATGCTGATGGCTTCTCTCTGCCCATTCGGGACCTGAAGGATCAAAGGAATCAAGTGTGATTCCGGGTTATGTGCTTCACCGATACTGCCGCTCTTATGAGCACCGCAGGCATTAAAATAGCGAAGAGATACATATTTAAGTCCATGTGCCATGCTGGTCCAGTGGAACATCTTCTCCATGGACAGTTTGGTCTCGCCATAGGGATTGGTGGGCATCGTACGATCTGTCTCCAGGATCGGAACCCGCTCCGGCTCGCCATAGGTCGCTGCTGTAGAGGAAAATACAATCTTATCAATCTTATGTTCCACCATGGATTCTAACAGCACTTTAGTACCACAGAGATTATTGTCATAATATTTCAAAGGCTTTACCATGCTTTCACCCACCAGCGAATTCGCTGCAAAATGGATGACCGCATCAATCTTCTCGCAATCAAATACGCTGTCGATGAATTCGCGGTTGCGGATATCTCCCTGGTAAAATCTTGCCTTCGGATGCACCGCTTCCTTATAACCGGTCTCCAGGTTATCTACGATAACGACATCCTCGCCTCGTTCGATTAATTCATAAGCGGTATGAGAACCAATATATCCGGCACCGCCAAGCACTAAAATAGTCATACTCTGACCTCCTTATAAGATTACCGGACCATCGCCTACTTCAACTACATAGAAGGCTGCCAAGTATCCGATTTTATCACTATATTCTTTGCTCACATTCTTAATAAAGTTATCTACTGCTGCTTCCTTCACGATGCTGACTGCACATCCACCAAAGCCTGCTCCTGTCATTCTTGCTCCGATGACGCCTTCCTGCCTGAGTGCAGCTTCCACAATCGTATCAAGCTCAATACCGGTTACTTCATAGTCATATTGCAGAGATACATGAGAAGCGATCATCAGCTTGCCAAAGAGAGTGAGATCATTCTTCTTCAGGGCTTCTACCGCTTTGATTGTTCTTTGATTCTCGTATACTGCATGCTTTGCGCGCTTTCTTTGTATCGGATCTATAATCGCAGACTGATATTCTTCGAATTGTTCCTCGGTCAGTTCTCCCAATGCCGTTACCGGAAGCACCTTCTGCAGATCACGAAGTGCAGACTCACATTCACTTCTTCTCTCGTTATACTTGGAATCTCCGAGTCCTCGTTTCTTATTGGTATTCATTATAACGATCTTGGCATCGCCCAGGTCAAGGGGTGCATATTCATAGGAAAGGTCCGCTGTGTCTAGGAAGATTGCATTATTCTTCTTCCCCATCGCTACTGCAAATTGATCCATGATACCGCAGTTCACGCCATTAAAATTATTCTCGGAATACTGTCCGATCAGCGCTAGTTCTGTATTCGTAACTTTCAGTGAGAAGAGGTTCCTCAGTATGAATCCGGTTAACACCTCTAAGGAAGCCGAGGAGGATAAACCGGAAGCATTCGGAATATTGCCAAAGTACAATACATCCATACCTGCATTCACAGGATAGCCCTTCTTCTGCATCGCCCAGATTACGCCCTTCGGATAGTTCGTCCAGTCGTCTTCCTTCTTATACTCCGGATTAACGATAGTGGACTCAATGACACCGAGTCCTTTAAAATTCAGGGAATAAAAGCGCAGCTTATCATCGTTTCTCTTTCTGGCAACTGCATAAGTTCCGATGGTTAATGCACAGGGAAAGACGTGTCCTCCATTATAGTCGGTATGCTCTCCGATCAGATTGACCCTGCCCGGCGCAAAATATACCTGATATTCTCCTTCTGATCCAAATACTTCTTCGAACTTTTGAAGTAATTCCTTCTTCATATCTCCTTCTCCTTTATCCTCTTTCTATTATTGTTAACTGTACTCTTCAGGTTGCCTAACTTAGTATTTCCATTTCTGTTCGAAATCAGCGGCTTATTTTGTCCTCTTGATTGATAGGAAATATCTATATAATATTATTTTTGTTTTATAACAAGATTTTTGTTTGTTT
>JAGFXQ010000090.1 GCA_017861355.1 Bacillota bacterium | reverse complement strand
AGAATATGTTATAACATAACTAATAGTATTATAGCATTGTAATGTTTCACGTGAAACATTAGATTATATATTTTATGATACTATCGATTTGAGTAATTCATGATTACTATTTTTAGTTACTAATTTAGTAATTAATTATGTATTTCTGGTACTAAAAGTATGTTATAACATAATGAATAATATTATAGCATCGTAATGTTTCACGTGAAACATATTAATTATATCGTAGAAGTGTTATTATTTATTCAAATTAAAAGTTACTTATGATTGAAAGGTATTTCAGATGAAATCATATAAAATTCTATAGATATAATCCCCGAAAGATGTTATAATAGGTTTCATGCAAGTATTGAGGACAAATCAATTAAAAATCATTGGTATCTGGAAGGGTGGAGTTTATGGCAAGGATAATTGCAATTGCGAATCAGAAGGGCGGCGTTGGAAAGACAACTACTGCTATCAATCTTTCAGCTTGCCTGGCTGAAAAAAATCGTAAAGTATTAACGATTGATATTGATCCGCAGGGAAATACCTCAAGTGGGCTAGGTATCGAGAAAAATAAACTTCAAAACACGATATATCAATTGATTATAGGACAATGTTCTTTGGATGAATGTAGAATTCATACTAATATCAAGAACCTTGATATTCTTCCATCCAATGTAAATCTAGCTGGTGCCGAGATTGAGTTAATTGGTGTTGAAGATAGAGAATACATATTAAAAAAACATGTTGAAAAGATTAGAGAAGAATATGATTTTATCATTATCGATTGCCCTCCTTCTTTGAATACTTTAACAGTAAATGCAATGACGACCGCTGACACAGTTCTTGTGCCTATTCAATGTGAATTCTATGCACTTGAAGGATTAACTCAGTTGATTCATACAATTAATTTAGTGAAACAAAGACTAAATCCTAGTCTTGAAATGGAGGGCGTAGTGTTTACTATGTTTGATGCAAGAACAAACCTTTCTCTTCAAGTTGTTGAAAACGTAAAAAGCAATCTGAAACAGAATATATATAAATCAATTATTCCCAGAAATGTTCGATTAGCGGAAGCTCCGAGCCATGGCTTACCGATTAATTTATATGATCCAAAATCAGCTGGTGCTGACGGATATCGTCAATTGGCGATGGAAGTAATTGAGAAGGATGAATCTGAAGCATACGCAAAGAATGAAGTTGCAGAGCTTAAATATCGTAAAAAGTAAAGCATTAGAAACATTGTGATAATTGGAGGAGGATAAGATGCCAGTTAAAAAAGGACTTGGAAAAGGTCTTGATATAATGATCCCTGAAAGAATTGAAGGTGCGGAAGAAAAACTAGATCATGTTTCACGTGAAACAAAGGTACATATAAATGATATTGAACCGAACAAAGCTCAGCCTCGTAAGCGATTTGATGAAGATGCATTGCAGGAGCTGGCGGATTCTATTAAGCAGTTTGGTGTTATTCAGCCATTGATACTTCAGAAAAAAGGACGTCTCTATGAAATTATTGCAGGCGAGAGAAGATGGAGAGCCGCAAGACTAGCTGGACTTAAGGAAGTACCGGCGATTATTAAAGATTACTCTCCGCAAGAAATCGTTGAGATTGCATTAATTGAGAATATCCAGCGTGAGGATTTAAATCCAATTGAAGAAGCACAGACTTATCAAAGACTAATTCAAGAATTTCAGCTTAAACAAGATGAAGTAGCAGAACGAGTATCAAAGAGTCGTGTTGCTGTTACGAATGCGATGCGTTTATTAAAGTTGGATGAAAGAGTTCAGCAAATGGTAATTGATGAAATGATATCAAGTGGTCATGCCCGCACCCTTATTCCGATTGAAAACGGTGAAAAGCAATATAATACGGCTTGCAAAGTATTTGACGAGAAGCTTAGTGTCCGTGAGACAGAAAAACTGGTAAAACATATCCTGAATGAGAAGCCTCACAAAGAGATTGCTGTAACTCAGGAGGATGATTTTATTTATCGTAATCTGGAGGATAAGATTAGAAGCGTAGTCGGTACCAAAGTGTCCATTCGCAACAAGAATAACAATAAAGGCTCTATTGAGATAGAATATTATTCCGCAGAGGAATTAGAGAGAATCGTCGATATGTTCGAAGCAATGAACTAAAGTTATATTCAGGAAATAATTACGAAGAAAAATGTAATAATATGTAAAATATAAATTTTCAAATCACGCTAGAAACAAATTTATTCTAGGTACAATACGGAGGAAATTTTCATGAGTTTATCAGAAATCATCAGCAGCTATAATGAGTATTTAATTATGGGATTGGCAGGATTGTCCCTTTTGCTTCTTATCTTTATTATCATCTTGTCAGTAAAACAAGGAAAACTGAATAAGAAATATAAGAAATTTATGACAGGTGGTACCGGCGAGAATCTGGAAGAGCAGATTATTGCTCGTTTTGCTGATATAGATCAATTGAAGTCTGACACTAAGTTTCTGAGTGAAGAGTTAACAAAAGTGAAAGAAAACCTCCAGGTTACCTATCAAAAGGTTGGAGTAGTGAAATATGATGCATTTAAAGAGATGGGTGGAAAGCTTAGCTTCGTTCTTGCACTTCTTGATAAGAATAACAGCGGAATCCTTTTAAATTCAGTACATAGTAGTAGAGAAGGTTGTTATACTTATCTGAAGGAAATCATCAAAGGGGAGTCCTTCTTGGAATTATCGGAAGATGAGAAGAAAGCTTTAAATCAGGCATTGAGCAGTACAAACTTTATGGAGTAAGTATTCATAATATAGAAAAGAAGCCTGGGGCTATCAGCCCCAGGCTTCTTTTCTAGGTCCACGATGAACGTTTCCCGTTATACACTTCATATCTAATAATTATTATTTGCTTTTCTTAGGGACATTTCCTTTGCCATAGAAAGCGGTAAGATAAAGATCTTCTAATTCAGATACATAAGGAAGTCTGGGATTAGCTGTGGTACACTGATCACCAAATGCGAGATCTGCTAATACCGGTACCTTTGTAAGGAAGTCTTTCTCATCAAGACCGTATTCCTGTAAGGTTGCGGGAATACCTAAGTGTTTATTCAATTCTTCAACATCCTTGGCTAACATCTCAACTGCATCTGCATTATTCTTCGGATTTTTGCCTAATTTCTTCATTAATTCGAAGATCTTATCGCCAACGATATAACTCTCGTATTTCGGGAAGGAGGTAACCTTAGTCGGACACTCAACGCCGTTATAACGGATTACATGAGGTAAAAGGATTGCATTTGCACAACCGTGAGGGATATGATACTCACCACCAAGCTTATGAGCTAAGGAGTGGTTAATACCAAGGAAGGCATTGGTGAAGGCCATACCGGCGATGGTGGAAGCATTATGCATCTTCTCACGTGCGACGGGGCTTTCTGCTCCCTTATCATAGGACTCCTTCAGGAATTTGAAGACTAAGTCAATTGCATGAATTGCAAGTGCATCGGTATAATCTGAAGCTACGACGGAGATGTAGGCTTCAATGGCATGAGTTAATACGTCCATTCCGGTCCATGCGGTAGATTTCTTCGGAACACTCATGACAAAGTCAGGATCGATGATAGCAACATCGGGAGTTAACTCATAGTCAGCCAAAGGATACTTCTTGTTTTCTTTCTTGTCAGAAATTACAGCGAAGGAGGTAACTTCGGATCCGGTACCGGAAGTAGTAGGAATAGCAACAAACTGTGCCTTCTTACCAAGGGTAGGGAACTTATAGGTACGCTTACGGATATCAAGGAATTTCAATGACATGTTCTTGAAATCAGCAGTCGGATCTTCGTAGAATAACCACATACCCTTAGCAGCATCGATTGCTGAACCACCACCGAGAGCAATAATTACGTCAGGTTTAAACTTGTTCATTTCCTCAACACCCTTTAAGATGGTATCAAGACTCGGATCGGGCTCAACCTGATCAAATATTTCACAGTGAACATAATCAGAACGTTTTCTTAATTGATATAATACTTTATTTACATATCCTAATTGGGTCATGGATGGATCTGTTACGATGAATGCCTTAGTAATGCCGGGCATTTTTGCTAAATATGCAGTAGAACCGGACTCAAAATAAATTTTACTCGGAACCTTAAACCATTGCATATTATTCCTCCTCTTTGCTACACGTTTGTAATTTACCAAATCGACAGCGGATACATTATGTGTAGTTGAGTTACCGCCATAGGAGCCGCAGCCTAAGGTAAGAGAAGGCATATTTGTGTTATACAAATCACCGATTGCACCATGCGTGGAAGGTGAATTGACAAGGATACGACCGGTTCTCATGCGAGCAGAGAAGGTCTTGATTACAGTATCATCATTAGAATGAATTACGGAGGAGTGACCTAAACCGCCAAGATCAATCATCTTCTCACAAAGCTGTATGCCCTTCTCTAAGGTCTGTGCTTTGATAACAGCGAGTACAGGTGATAATTTCTCTTTGGATAACGGATATTCAGGTCCTACACCTTCTAATTCAGTACATAAGATCTTAGTAGTTGCAGGAATAGTAATGCCGGCAAGTGCGGCAATGGCTACAGGAGACTGACCAACGATAGCTGCATTAACAGCTCCGGTAGCAGCATTAATTACTACGGGCTCTAGGAGTTTGATTTCTTCCTTGGTAGCGAAGTAACAGCCACCCTTCTTCATAAGATCAACTACTTCATTATAAACAGGAGCTTCAATAATTGCAGCCTGCTCGGAAGCACAAATCATACCTTGATCGAAGGACTTGGATAAGATTAAGTCATTGACAGCTCTCTTTAGGTTTGCACTCTTTTCAATAAAGCAAGGAACATTACCAGGGCCAACGCCAAGTGCCGGCTTTCCGCAGGAATATGCCTGTTTAACCATACCGGATCCACCGGTAGCTAAGATCATAGATACATCGGGGTGATTCATCAGCTCTCTGGTCGCATCGATGGAAGGATATTCAATCCATTGAATACAGTTCTTTGGAGCTCCTGCTTTGATCGCTGCCTCATACAATGTCTTTGCAGCTTCCTTAGAACACTTCTGTGCACTCGGATGGAAACCGAAGATGATCGGGTTTCTGGTCTTGATACAGGTGATACATTTGAACATCGTGGTGGAGGTTGGATTGGTAACGGGAGTAACACCGGCTACGATACCTACGGGCTCAGCCACGATCATGTAATCTTCTTCTTCATTATCTTCAATAATACCAACGGTCTTCTGATATTTAATGGAATGCCATACATATTCTGTAGCGAAGATGTTCTTTGTAATCTTGTCTTCGTAGATACCTCTTCCGGTTTCCTCGACTGCCATTTTAGCGAGTACCTGCTGTTTTGCAAGGCCGGCAAGTGCCATCTCATGAACTATATTATCAACGGTCTCCTGATCTAGTGATAAGAAATCATTTAATGCGACTAAAGCGTTTGTTACAAGCTGATCAACGTGCTCTTTTGCTGTGGGTTGTTGTAATTCTTTAGACATATTAATCCTCCTTTTGACTTGTTAAAAAATTAACACAGTGGTTATGAGATGAATATAACATGAAAAAAAAGTTTTGTAAATACATTTGTTAAAAAAATAACAATCAAAAAATATGCATAATTACCACAAAAACTATTGAATTTATACAACATTGGTAATTTTATACTGCAAACAATGGAATTATGCATAAGAACACTATATTCATTTATAAAAAATTGTGCGATAATTCTTATTACATGCATTTAATGACGGATTAGCTGTTGTGAGTAATTTGAAACTGATTATTTCTATTGCGTGAATAATAACTAAGCCCAAAATTTTGCTATTTAGATATAATAAGTAGTTCCATCGTATCATTGAAAAAAAACGTCTAATAATGGACTATATATATAGTGGAGTGTTTTCCCGGAAGGAGATTATAATGAGAATTATCTCTTTAGATTCGGTTAAGGGTGACGAATTGCTTGCAAAAGATGTATTCAGTATGAATAATTCGTTGCTATTACCCGCTGGCACAATAATAAAAACAGAATATGTGAAGAGACTGAAAGAATTAAACATAGAGTACTTGTATGTTGAGGACGACCTTAGTAAGGGAGTTAATCTTACGAACAGTCTCGACTTTCAGATAAAGGAACAATGCCAGGATGCGGTTAGGAATCTGCTGGTGAAGTACTCTTATCATGATGAGGGTGAACTTGAGGATATTAAAGTAGTTGCTGATGAGATTATTCTCGATATCATGAATGAGCCGGAGGTTATCTATAACCTGTCCAGCATCCGTGATAAAAGCGATCTAACTTACTCCCATTCTTTGAATGTATGCGCATTATCGGTTATTCTTGCTTTTCGATTAAAGCTACCAAAATCAAAGATTAGAGAAATAGCGATAGGCTGCCTACTACATGATATTGGGTTTACTTATATCAGTCCGGAATACTACAAGCTTAATTTGGACACCTGTTCTGAGAAAGAAAAAAGAGAGATTAAGAAACATATTATCTATGGATATACAGCGATAGAGAAAATGGGATGGCTCTCTGCGACGGCGAAGGATATTATAATCAGTCATCACGAGAGGATTAATGGCAGCGGATATCCATTTCGTCTCAAAGAAGAACGAATTAAGATTGGGAGTAGAATAGCAGCAGTTTGCGACGAGTTTGACAGTAGAGTATATGGCAACTTTATTACAAAGATGAAGGTACATGATGCGATTGATTATATTGTAAGTCAGGCTGGAGTACTTTTTGATTTTAGTGTGGTGAAGGCATTTGTTGATTCGGTTGCTGCCTATCCTACCGGTATGCTTGTAAGAACGAACGAAGGTGAGGTTGGTATTGTGCTCCGGCAGAATCCACAGTGCCCCACAAGGCCCGTGATTCGAATTGTTGAGGATCATGAAGGTAAGAAACCGGAGAATTGGATAGAGAAGAATCTGACAAATGAGCTAACCTTATTTATAACAGACACATTAGACACGTTATAGAGACGATCTATAATATAAGGAAGCCACACATTTCAATTGAGGCTTCCCCTTTGGGAAGAGCATATTTTACAAATCTCACACCCTGTGTGGATGAACCGAGGAAACAGTGGAATTTCGAGGATATTTCTTGCAAGGGCGTGGATTAGGGACAATCGATCTATTTTAATCCGGATTTAATTCAGTCATAGAGAATTACTGCGGCTTAGGCTATCATTCACAGATGCTGATCAATAGAATCTTTGAATGATAGCTGTTTTTTGTGTAAGAATCATATTACTGAGAATAAATTTTCGGATCAATGTAGGAAAGCGAAGGAAAGTGCTGTATTCCCGCATATATGCTACTTGCGCACAGTAGTAAAATATGATATAAATAATTATTACATGAAACTAGGCTGGAGTTTATAGAATATAATAACTTAAGCCTTTTGTTAGGATTGGATAGATTGGAAGTGATATAATGCATAGTTATTTGAGAGCAATAGGATTTAGCAACATAAATAGCAGAACAGATTTAGAACAGTTAATGGATCATGTTTTAGAACAGCCGAAGAAAAAGCGTACCCTTCAGATAAATAACAATACCAGTGTAGCGGAGATAACAACGGAGTACGGAGACGGATTAGGGTTAACCGTCCGTGGTGAGTACGATGAAAATAATAAATTTCATATGGAGCACTATTTTCCAAGTTTAAATGGTTTATTTGTCAGCACCAGAGAAGAGGTCGGAATTAATAAGAAAGTCGATTCTGATGCATACACCGGAATGTGTGATGATTTTCGAATTGGAGTGTCTCTGATCTTCTATCTTCAGAATGTGATTGAATATCTGGAGAAGAAAAATCAGAATATGCCCATGGGAACTTCTTTTCCGATAACACTTGCCGCGTTGTCTTTAGAGGGAAGAATTCTACTTCCGATTGAGATGGATGAGGTGCAGGTTCGTAACATTAGTGCGGAGACAAAATATCGTAATAATCTGATTGCAGAAGCAAAAAAAGGTAATCAGGATGCGATTGACAGCTTAACGATTGATGACATTGACACATATGCAATGATATCAAGAAGAGCAAAGAAAGAAGATGTCTATTCCATCGTGGATACCTCTTTTATTCCCTTTGGTTCAGAATCGGATAATTACAGTGTCATTTCAACGATTATGGAATGTAATGAGATTGTAAATACTTATACGAAGGAAGAAGTATATGACCTGCAATTGGTTTGTAATGATATCACCTTCCGCCTATGCATCAATAAGAAGGATCTTCTTGGTGAACCAATGGTAGGAAGAAGATTCAAGGGAAATATCTGGATGCAGGGTAATATCGGCTTTTCTGAACAGCCAAAGGATTGATTTTTTTCATTCGATTATTGACTTAGCAGGCAGGAAATAGTAGAATAGTTACGTTGCGTGCGTGGTTACTCCATTATGGAATGCATGTTAATGATATAAAGTACAGTGCCCTCATAGTTAAATGGATATAATAAGCCCCTCCTAAGGGCTAGTTGCAGGTTCGATTCCTGCTGGGGGTGTTCACTTCATAATATTTAGCAAATTAAAATACTGCATGAGAATGCAGTATTTTTGTATGTAATAAGGAATTGCATCCGATTACATAAAAAGCGCACTACTCAGAGAGCATATGCTGCTTAACTGGAAGATAACTTGGCTAGATTAAATAAATTATTAAAAACCCGATGAAGTTTACATAGATTTTACAAAAACTATACAGAATCATGGTATCAGGTATTTTAAGTAAATGATATTTTTATATTGTACAAAGAAGATGCGAGAAAATATAAGGAGAATAAAAAGATGAGAATAAAAAAATTAGCAGCTTTATTATTAGTAAGTTTGTTAACAGTAAGCGTATTAAGCGCATGTGGAAAGAAAAGTGAAGATAATTCAAATACAAATACAAGTAGTGGTTCCGAAAGCAGTAGCGATTTAAAGGGCACGATCACCATGGCGGGATCAACCTCTATGGAGAAGCTGGCAAATGTTGTAGCGGAAGCCTTTATGGCAAAATACCCCGGTGTAACAATCTCACCTGAGTTCATCGGATCTTCCGCAGGAATTGAAGCAGTATTAGCAGGAACGGTTAATATCGGAAATGCATCCAGAAATTTAAAGGATACCGAGAAAAGCTCCGGCGCTGTCGAGAATATCGTTGCAATTGATGGTATCGCAGTGATCCTTGATAAAGCAAATACAGTTACCAATATTACAAAAGATCAGTTGGTTCAGATCTACACCGGCGCCATTAACAACTGGAGTGCAGTTGGCGGTGCAGATCAACCGATCGTAGTAGTAGGTAGAGAAGCAGGTTCCGGTACGAGGGGCGCTTTCGAAGAACTCTTAGGTATCGAAGATAAATGTAAATATTCAAACGAAATTAATAGTACCGGTGGTGTCATGGCTAAGGTCACTTCTACACCCGGAGCAATCGGATATGTATCCCTTGATATCGTAGATGATACGGTTATTGCATCAAATGTTGATGGAGTTCAACCGACAGAAGAGAATATCAAAGCAGGAACCTACCTGTTAAGCCGTCCTTTCGTAATGGCTACCAAAGGTGAGATATCAACACAAAGCAAAGAGGTTCAGGCTTTGTTCGACTATCTTAAGTCTGATGAAGGCAAGGAATTGATCAAGAGTATCGGATTAATCACAGTAGACTAAATAAATTTGGAATTAATGATAATATAGATAAGAAGAATTTCTTCCTTTTCGATAAAAAGTTCCATCTACCGGTTAAGGAAGAATTCTTCTTGTAATAAAATCATGTTAGTTTTTAGAAATTGTTAGAGATGGCGCGGAGCGCCATCATGGAGGAAATATATGAGTGATAAAAGTTTTTCCATCATGGGAGGCTATAATACGAAAAATACAGTGGAGAAGGTTGCAGCAGTGATATTTATCATTTGTGCATTTTTTGCAGTTCTCGCTGTATTCTCCATTTCCCTATATATGATAATCAGCGGAACGCCGGCTATCTTCGAGGTGGGTTTGGTTGACATCCTATTCAGTACAACTTGGGCACCGACAGCAGCCGATCCTAGTTATGGTATCCTCTATGTTATTCTTACATCAATCATTGGTACCTCTATGGCAATATTGATTGGTGTTCCTATTGGTGTTATGACCGCAGTATTCTTAGCAGAGACAGCACCGAAGCGACTGGCGGGTATTGTGAAGCCGGCAGTTGAATTATTAGCTGGAATTCCTTCTGTAGTTTACGGACTACTCGGTATACTCATTCTTAATCCAATTATCTATAAATTAGAAATGACGATCTTTAAAAATGATCCGGCTCATCAATTTACCGGTGGTTCTAATCTGATCTCTGCAGTACTTGTACTCGCAGTTATGATACTTCCGACGGTGATCAATATCAGTGAATCTGCATTAAAAGCGGTACCAAAGCATTATAAGCAGGCTTCACTGGCTTTGGGAGCTACTCATATCCAGACAATCTTTAAAGTACTTATTCCGGCAGCAAAGTCGGGTATCGTAACGGCAATTGTGTTAGGGGTCGGCAGAGCGATCGGTGAAGCTATGGCGATCAGCTTGGTTGCAGGTAACGGAGCAAATGTGCCGCTTCCTTTTAATTCTGTTCGATTCTTAACCACCGCAGTTGTTAGTGAAATGTCCTATGCGGCGGATACACATAAGAGAGTATTGTTCACAATTGGTTTGGTATTGTTCTCCTTTATCATGATAATCAATCTTGTATTAAACAAGATTATGAAGGGAGGTAAGAAGAATGCCGACAGCTAGAAGTATTTATGAAAGAAAAAACAGACCACTGGATGCATTGGTACATTCCATCATATATTTATGTGCCTCGATTTCAATCGTTATATTAGCTGGTATTGTTGGATACGTCGCATTCCGCGGTATTTCCTCAATTAGCTGGTCCTTCCTGACTACTGTCCCCAGTGCGATTAAAGGAACGTTTGGTATCGCTGGAAATATTGTTAATACGTTATATATCATCATAATTACCTTGCTAATCGCGGTACCCTTTGGTGTCGGTGCTGCAATTTACTTAAACGAGTATGCAAAACCAGGTAGACTAGTTAGCTTGATTGAATTTACGACAGAGACACTGGCGGGAATTCCGTCCATCATCTTTGGTCTGTTTGGTTATGTCTTCTTTGGAATTACATTGCAATTGGGGTATTCCATATTAACCGGTGCATTTACCTTATCTCTGATGGTATTGCCGCTGATTACCAGAAATACGCAGGAAGCATTGAAGACAGTACCGTCTAGCTATCGAAG
>JAGFXQ010000314.1 GCA_017861355.1 Bacillota bacterium | reverse complement strand
CGGTCCTATCTTCTGATTTCTATAAGACATATGCCCGTTGAAACCATACTCTGCTAGAAACGGAAGTCTCTACTACCCTCTGCAATCTTAATAAGATTACCTTGTGCTACATGGAATACCTTCTCATTCGGAATACGGGTTAACTCCTGTTCAATCAGAGCCTCTCCCTTTGTCTTGGTATCGTCAGAAGCATAGTCCTCCAGATATTCCTTCAATGTCATCAAAGCATTCGGTTGACAGCAATTTGCGATCTGCCCGGATTTCACCAGACTCATGAAACGGTCACCGGTTCTTCCCTCCCGGTAGCAGGCAGTACAGAAGCTGGGGATATGTCCGAGGGACAGCAGCCAATTCACGATCTCATCCAGTGTTCTGGTATCCTCAACATCAAACTGTGCTGAGCTTTCTTCCTCTGCCTCCGGAACGGCATAGCCGCCAACACTGGTCTTCGAACCTCCGCTGATCTGAGATACTCCAAGCTTTAATACCTTCTCTCTGCTCTTCTGAGACTCACGGGTAGAAACGATAATTCCGGTATAGGGTACTGCTATTCGAAGAATAGCTACAATCTTCTCAAATATATCATCTGAGATAGAATCCACAAAACTGTTCGGATCAATATCATCTGCCGGACGAATTCTGGGAACGCTGATTGTATGAGGTCCAACCCCAATTGCTGCTTCCAGATGCTCGGCATGCATCAGGATTCCGGCGAAATCATAGCGATACATATTCAGGCCATAGAGAACACCTAAGCCGACATCATCAATTCCTGCTTCCATCGCACGGTCCATGGCTTCGGTATGATATGCATAATTGTGCTTCGGTCCGGTAGGATGCAGCTTCTCATAATTCTCCTTATGGTAGGTCTCTTGGAAGAGGATATAGGTACCGATCCCGGCATCCTTCAGTTTACGATAATCCTCCACGGTAGTAGCCGCAATATTAACATTTACTCTGCGGATTGCTCCGTTCTTATGTTTGATCGAATAGATGGTATTAATACTCTCCAGAATATACTCCAACGGATTATTCACCGGATCTTCTCCTGCTTCGAGAGCCAGACGCTTGTGACCCATATCCTGAAGGGCAATTACTTCACGACGGATCTCATCCTGGGTAAGCTTCTTACGGGAAATGTGCTTATTCACGTAGTGATAAGGACAATATACACATCCATTTACACAATAATTGGACAGGTAAAGTGGAGCAAACATGACGATGCGATTGCCATAGAACTTCTGCTTGATCTTCACGGCGAGAGCGTACATTCTCTGTACCACATCCTCAAGATCACATTCCAATAATACCGAGGCTTCCCGGTGAGAGATGCCCTTCAGTTCCTCCGCTTTGGTTAAGATCGCGTCAATCAGCTCACGGTTGTTCTTGTTCGCTTTGGCATATTCTAAGGTTGCGAGGATTTCCTCGTGATTTATGAATTCCTCTGCCTTCTTACTCTTTACATCGTACATAGTTCATTCTCCTTTTCATTATAATCACCACGGTCAACCGTTAATTCATATCCGATTTTTCTCATTCTCCGATCCAGGCAGAAGCGACATTCCGCAGCTTCATCACCGGTGCAGATTTTATTATCATACAGCTCATAATTCTTACGTACTGAGGTGGGAGACAGGTTTGGCATTACGACATTCGCTCCTGACAGGATTCCTTCCTCCCTGCCATTCGGATGAATCGTACCAAGCGCAGTGGTTGCCGGGATTAAGGCGGCCGGCAGCATCAGCCTAAGGATACTGATCAGGATCAGTGTCAGCTCCATGGATCCCTTCTCCTCCTTGGCAAACGGTGTCTGATGATGGGGCAGGAAAGGCCCGATACCTATCATCTCCGGGGAAAGCTCTTTCAGAAAGAATAAATCCTCTATGATATTCTCATTCGTCTGATAAGGCGATCCCACCATAAATCCTGCACCAACCTGATAACCGATCTTCTTAAGATCAAGTAAACACTGCTTCCGGTTAGCCAGCCTTAAATTCTCCGGGTGTAATTTGTTATAATGCTCCTCATTCGCTGTCTCATGGCGTAACAGGTAACGGTCCGCACCTGCC
The DNA here is from genome assembly GCA_017861355.1 of Bacillota bacterium. Lineage (GTDB taxonomy): Bacteria > Bacillota > Clostridia > Lachnospirales > Lachnospiraceae > Mobilitalea. The sequence continues at coordinate 2,232 of JAGFXQ010000314.1, read as the reverse complement.
TGATAGAACTTCCGATAGCTATCATAGCTCTTCTCACCGATGGAGAGGGTCAGGGCACAGTCCGGATAGTTTTCTTTAATCATTGTTATAATTTCAACCATATCCGCATCCGAATAGCTACCGTCCTCACCACCTTGTAATACAAAGGTTCGAAAACCCAGTTCATAGCCTTCCTTGCAACAGCTGAGAATCTGCTCATTTGTGAGGCGGTACCTTGTCACTTCCCGATTACTTCTGCGTATTCCGCAATAGTAGCAGTCATTCTTACAATAATTTGTAAATTCAATTAATCCTCTGGTATAGATGCGGTTGCCAAATTGCTTCTCTGCTACCTCTTTCGCTCTCCCGCGTAGATAGCTTCGATTTTCATCATCTATCTCGGTAAGCAGAGTGAGGAATTCTTCCTTCGACAATATCCTCTGCTCTTCTAATTGATCAATCAATCGCTTGATATCAGCCATATTTTTCTCCATTTTTCATAAAATCACACTATTTAGGGTACAAAAAAATCCTTACGTCATCAAAGGCGTAAGGATAGTAATCATCCGATAAGTATAAGTATTGGACAGGCTTCCTACTGAGTCAGCTTATCTGCTTCCTGCATCGGATTTCCATCAAATTTCAACTTATGGTTCTCTATTCCTCGCCTTTCCCTCGGGCGTACCCTCGTGGTCAGTTCGATTTGTTCGTTATTTATTTAACAATTATAACTTATTTCAATCAATTTGTAAATAGGTATTTATTGATTATATTTACTGTGAGTTACAGCTCAGCCTTCACTGACCAACGCATACGACTAGGAATGAAGTGTTCCCATGGTGAGTATTTGCATTCGTCGATAATTACATATTTTCTACAAACTGTATCTTCCAACCGGTCGGGTCCTGAACAAAGAAGAATTTGACATGGGGATTCGGTTGGAATGGACCGCTGTGGACAGCATAACCCCGTTCCTTCACCAACTCAAGCATCCGATCCAGGGAATCCACTTCGAACCCTAACGAGATGTCTTGTCCAACTTCCACTTCCTTCTTCTGTTGATCACAGATTAATTCCAACTCAGTCTCTCCTTCTCCAAGGAATACATATTCTTTACCTGGAGCAGAAGAGAATCTTCTATTCTCCTTCAGTCCTACTACCTCCTTATAAAACTTCAATGAAACCTCCATATCCTTAACCTGTAAGGTCGTCCAACAATATTTCATTTTTCATTTCTCCTTTCAAATACTTTTGTAATTCGATAATAATACTTCACACATAGGAAAATAGCATGATTACTAATCCAATCACGGCACTCAATACATTCGCAGTTATCGCATATCCGACTCTTCTCTTCTTACTATGCTCCTTCAGAAAGACAGCAAAAAGGATACTTTCTATAATTATTATGATAATCTCCACTGGGAAAAATACAATGGATGCGGTAAATATTCCTTCCTTTATGAATAGTACCCCGACCGTTATGGTAAGTACCGCCTGGGTAAACAGATTAATGAGCAAGAAAGGAAGCCAGTTCTTTCGAAATGAAAATTCAAATACCAGCATGAAGATTCCTTCGATCAACAGGGTAGCAATCAAGGTTCCCATAAACTGCTTTATGTATGCGATGGTCGGTATCTCGATACTCACCGAATTCGCATGATAATCATAGGTCACAATTGTTTTCAGCGCTTTCCGATTGATTAATTCAGATACTACTATTTTATTCTCCGGTATGATAATAATCAACTTAAATTCATCCGGAACTCCCATATAACCAAAACGATGCCACATCTCGCCTTTTGTCTTCTCACCGATTAAGTCTCCCCACATCGGAGCCGGAGTGCCCATGACTAGTCCGGGCTTCCAGCCTTCCTCCGAATAATTTTCCAGAAGATTTATTTTCACCGGATCATAGCTTGTCAGATCAAGTTGCTTATAGCTGTTGTTATCCAGTGTCAGCAAATCAAGGTAATATTCGCCCTGAGGAGGATTCACTACCTTCACCAGTATCTCCGGTTTCGGACCCATGTCAGCACGAGCGGTCGAAGCGGGCAGAATAAGCAGTGCAAGAATCGTACATAGAGCCGTGATAAACTCTTTTCTTATCCTCTGTCTCTTCATAATGCTTCCTCCCTTGATAACATTCCACAATTATTCATACGGCAGTCCTCTGTGATCTATCTCCATATCGATCACTGTACTGATGTCATTTCCTTTGCTGTTTTTACCGCTGTCTCCTTTGCTGTTAAC
>JAGFXQ010000313.1 GCA_017861355.1 Bacillota bacterium | reverse complement strand
AGATCGATTCGATGACCTCCTGATTAGTTTGTATCTTTTGGAATTGCTGCCATAAAGGTAAAGGTATCATCATTGTGTTCTAGCTTGACAAATCCACCATAACTTTTTATCACCTTCATCATATTCTCAATACCAAAGCCATGAGAATTACCGTCTTTTATTGTGATATATTTTCCATCTTTCATGTTTAATGTCCCGTCGTAGGAATTAATGAGCTTGAGCAGCTGTTGTCCATTCGTAACCTCAGCATAGAGAGATATGAATCTCGGATGCGAGGAATCCATCTGTCTGCAGGCCGTGATGGCATTTTCCAAAGCATTTCCCAATACGATACAAAAATCGCTGTCACTTATTGTGGACGGCTGTGTGATATTACAACGGGATTCGAATAATATCACATTCTCTTTGGCACGCAGATAATAGTATCCGATGATAGAATTACATACCGTATGTTCACAGAATACCGGCAGCTGGTCCATTTGGGAGTTCTCACAATACTCACTTAAAAATATCTTAAGGTGTTCCAAATCGCCTTCTTCGACCAAGGTATGCATGACGTTTGTAAAATGACGAATATCATGTGTGATTTTCCGGATTTCATTCATTTGACTGCTGAGCACTTCATAATATTCCTTTTGCATGTCAATTTGCTTCTCGGCCATCTGCAATCGGGAGGAGGATAAGGCAAAATCATCATAGAGATCAGCGGTGCGCATTGTATAAACCAAAACCATAATGATTAAGAAAAAGACAAAAAAGATCATCATGGTCAAGGACATATTTTGATAGATAATACCATTAATATATAAACTGTTTGTAATTAAGCCCATTATGATAGAGAGATACCCCAGGAATACTACCACACCATATTTATTAAGGCGTTCCTGGTTTTTAAGAATCTTAAAATACAGATAAATATCCATTACAAAGGTAAGTGCCGGTATGACAACGGATAAATTATGATTATGTATGTCCTGTGGAATAAGTAAATAAAGCAAATAGAGAAAACAATAATATGTAAAAAAGCCAAGCTTTTCTTTCCTGCTTACTAAAATGCCGCATTGCTCCTGCACAAGGAATATAAGGAGATATTTCAGCACAAAAGTAACAAAATACATATATTCATTCGTTTGCTCATAAGGAAGATTGAAAAATAGAATAGTTTGCCAGACGCTGTAGAACTCAGTTGTCATCATCATTCTTATCAGGACAACAAAGATTAAGACAGGCATCCAGAGAGAATATCTTTTTTTTCGTACGGAGAAGAGATACAAGATAATCAGGCAGATAAAGGCAAAAATGGATATTCCAAACAGAAGCAGCCGCACCGTTGAACGGATACTGATTTCTTGCATGGCATGATGGTAACTACATAAAACAGGAGTCATATAAAGTCCGGAAAATCTGGTGGTTGCAACTTCAATCACGACTTCGTGAGTTGTGCTCTCGCTAAGGGTTACCGGAAATAGTACAGCCTTTGGAGTAGTATAAATTTCATTTAAATTCTTAGCAGCCACACCACTCATAGCGGTAAGCTGGCCATCAATAAAGATGCGGTATGCACTTCCAAAGTCAAAGATTAAGGATGTCACTGACTCATCATAGGATAAATTATTTATAATTAAACGATAACTGCCGTATCCACTGGAAGGCAGGTGAGTCCCGTTAATTGTATATTTTGACCAATCATCCGGTACCTTCATCATAATATCAGCATCGGATTTTTCGTTTGGCAATTGCTCTTGATCTGTGATAATAAATTGTTTCCAATAAAATTCCCATTGTCCGTCTAAATACCGAGTTTGATTTGAAGGTATACCACCTGACAAATCAAGGGTACCATTCACTGCCGTGGGGAGCCCTGTAAGCTCATGATTAAAATGTGATCCTACCACGGGAATATAGATATAAAGTAGGGCCAGTATCAAACCACCTACCAGTATCATTTTACGATACTTATTATTCTTCATCATATGTTCATGCCTTTCGCTTTCGCATAAATATGTATTGTTATAGTAGTGTAAGTTGTCATAACCATGATGAATATCTATCTCGGCAGCTTTTATTGCTCGCTGCCATTCATATGCATGAAAAGATAATCAAAGTATTTATCTTTGGCTGCTTTAAAATGTTTTTTGGATATATTGATAGTCGACGGTCCGACACGAAAATAGTTTTCGGACATTTCTGTAACATGATAGATATTGACGATAAAACTCTGGTGAGTGCGAATAAATGTGTTTCCGGGCAGCTGATTTAATATTTCGTCCAGTTTGGCGTAACATTGCATCGTGGTGTTGTCCACCATATGGAACAGAATAATCTTATCTCTGCTTTCTACATACAAGATATCACTACAAAAAATACGATAATTTTTTGATTTATAGCTGAATTGGATTTGGTACCGGTGCTCTTTGTCAATCATCATAAGTGCCTGGTCCATTACTCTATTCAGCTTTTCGGGATTGAACGGTTTTAATATGTAATTAAAGGCAAATACTTCAAAAGCCTCCGGATAATGCTCATTACTGAAAGAGATAAAAATAATAATTACATCTTTCATCACAGCGCGTATTTTTGCAGCGGTTTCAATCCCATTCAATGAGGGCATATAAATGTCTAGAAAAAGTATGTCAAACAGATTTTCGTTTTCCAGACAATCGGCTGCGAGAAATTCTCCATTGGAATATACTGTGATCTGGAAGGAGTCATTATATGCATATAAAGCTTCGGATAACTTTATTATATCTTCAGGACTATCGTCACAGATTGCGATTTGCAAAGACATTAGGTTACGTTCCTTTCTTAAATTACTGTTTCCCTATCTGTTTTTAAGTTTATCACATATGAAAAATAGAATCAATTATATCAAACAAGTCTTCTGATGCAGGCTGATTTCAAAGAGTTTCTACCAGGAACCTTATGGAATTGTGCGAATGAACATCCCCAGTATGTAATATCAGCATTTATATTATCTTCCTTCTTCCTTTTATCTGATTATAACCTCGATCATAGGGCAGGTATCTTAGACTGTCGCCAACGGTTCAGTTTTATAAATACCTTCGTCTGAATGATTGATCCAGATACACAATTAAGAAAATTTCACTTTTCAATCTTAAATAAATATATTACAATAGTGCTACGACAAAATACGATAAATAAATACAAATTATTACAGTTCTAAATATTCAACTTTAATAAAGTAGGAGACTTGAAATGAAAATCACTGAAATAGAGACCGATCATAAGCTGTTACTCAAATTCAAATACAAAGATAGGCACTATAGCATGATCGTTATGCTGTTTGCTAAAAATGCGCAGTATATTATTATCCCTTCTATTTTAGAGAATGGACTGGTTGTGAATCCGGAGGAGCTAAAGGAAGCGGAGATACTCTATACAGTTAAGGATGGAATCTTCCTATTTGGTTCGTTAAAGATGGAAAGTGCCTTCTTTCAAGGTATCCGCGTATATAATGTAAGCTCTGAGGAGGATGTCACCAGAGCGAATCGTCGGCAAGCTTATCGAATGTTTATCGGTGAATTAACCACGGTGACAGTAATGATGGATAATGGAAAGAAGAGAAATATCGAGGGGATATTAAAAAATATAAGTATTACCGGTATGAGTATTGTATTAAAGCAGGAGTTTGATATTGGCACAACGATGAGAATTCTTTATAACTTTGAAGGGCTTAATTTTTTACTTCAAGGCACAGTAATCAGAAAAGATAAAATGAACGGATATCGAGCTTTTTCGTATGGATGCATCTTTAAAGATCCAAACCATAGTATCAATAGGGTTATTATTCAAAAACAAATCAGAAGTAAAAAGAATAATACATAAGAAGTAATCGGAAGATAAATGGAACCAACTTGTTTATTTCTTGCATTTCTTGAGATTGTACAACATACGATATATGGGACGAATTAAGTATCTTGTACCCCAGATGGATCAGGAATGATATAAGAAAGGAGTAATCAGGATGGAAATCTTATCACGATATGTTGTTGTCGTAGTGTTAGCCATATGCTTATGTCTTGGATACATAATCAAACACAGTATATCCTTTATTCCGAATAAGTTTATACCGCTTATCCTGGCAGTCGTCGGAACGCTATTAAATGTATGGATCAACGGATGGACCTTTACGCCCGAGATTCTGCTAGGCGGACTGGCTAGTGGTCTAGCAAGCACCGGTGCATTTGAGCTGATACGTAATATTACGGATAGTAACGGAGCTTCGGGAAGCCCGACACAATAGGAATTAAAAATAGCGTATGAATTATTATTCCAACTCATTACGGAACAATAATCCATACGC
>JAGFXQ010000312.1 GCA_017861355.1 Bacillota bacterium | reverse complement strand
GCGGTCCATATAGTGCCGTAATTATCGACTGCGATGGTTGGAAGAGAGGAATACAGACCGGATACATCAAGGTCGAACACGTAAGAGCCAAAATCAAAGATCAACTCTCCGGAACCGGAATAGATATTGATATATCCGGTGTTCTCACTGGTATAGATGATTCCTTGCTTATCCACATAAAGATCTGTCATGGAATCCGATACCCAATCCTGTTCCTTGAACATATTGCCACCGGCTGTATTATGCTTCTTCAATCCATCCGTATTCGTTCCCATAGTTGTGGAATAGACAATACCAGCGTCATTGATAAATACATTCGAGAAGGTGGTAGGAACTCTGGCAATCAAATTCTCTAATTGCGCTCTGGTAAAGATCGCATTCTGTATTCCCTGTATCAAGGTAAGTTTCGTCTTATTTACAGTAAAGTAGCCGAGAAAATCTCCGGTTGAAGCCAACTGGATAATACCGTTATATACACCCTCACCAACGATATACATGTTTTTACCGTTGTCTACCGCGATTCGGAGCGGCTCAAACGGTGTGTCTGCAAAGGAGGGGGTATCCGGTCTTCCATACTTCGCCAGGAAAGTAAAATCTCGGTCGAACAGGAATATCGCCTTCGCACTGGGATCAGCAACGTAGATATTACCATCCTCTGTTACAAATACTCCTCTCGGATTTAGTAATCCCTCATATTCCAGAACCCCGGCTACCGTATCCGTATCAATGGAATACTTGACAATACGGCGATTTCCGGAATCTGTTATGTACATCATATTATCTTTGTCAATATATAAATCATCCGGCGCGATCAGCCCGAGATTCGTTATCGTTTTGTCCGGCAGATATGCATCCTGCGTACGGGTCCAGAAGCCCTTCTGGTCAAAGGTATAGGTATAACTGGTTGCCTGTGAAGCCTGCGCTGTAGCAGATGGAACAACCAGAACAAAAAGAGCGATCAGCCCAAATATAACTGCCTTAATATGTTTATTCACGTTAGAACCTCCCTCTGCCCTTACTTAATACCGGAATGTGCCATGGTATTCATTACCTGAGTATTCATCAAGATAAATATAATCAGATTCGGTAAGAACAATAGCACGGAAGCTGCTGCTGCCATTCCCTGCGCCGCTATATTATTGTTGGTGGACAAGGACCCAAGATAAAAGGCAAGGGTTCGCATCGTCTCATCCGTAATAAAATTATTGGAAGCCTCGGTAGCATTCCATACGGATTGAAAGGTTAATACGATGGAGGTAGCAAGCGCCGGCTTGGTCAAAGGTATGATAACCTTCTGAATAATACGAAAATCCTTGGCACCATCCATGATTGCTGCTTCAATTAATGCATTCGGTATCTGATCCACAAACTGCTTCACCAGGAATAAACCTACCGGCATAGCAATGAGCGGAAGAATATGCGCCATCCAGGTATTGATCAGTCCGGTCTGTACAATGACGATGTATCTCGGAACGGCAACTGCGGTAGCCACGAACATCAATGCCATCTGATTTAAAGCAAAGAGTGAGTTCTTCATGCGGAACTTCTTCTTGGAAAAAGCATAGGCGGCACTAATCGTGATGATCAGGTTAATAATTACCGTAAGCACTGTGATCATTACTGAGTTAAACAGGTATCTGGTCATCGGAACACCGGTCGTACCGGATAAGGTGAACAAATCCCGAAAGTTCTTCCAGGTCGGATTCTTAACAAATATCGTCGGTGGAAAGGCAAACAACTCTCCCAGTGGCTTAAACGCATTGTTAATTACCATGACTACCGGTAATATCATGAATATACTTAAAGGTATTAATATCAGATAGAATTTTAACTGAGACACCGAGAAACGCTTCGGGTTCATTCTTGCTCCTTGAAAATTAGCCATTGTAACCTCCTTTAGTCATCCTTCTCACCAAACAGCCCATGAGCCACCTTAGAGAACACCATTACGATAAGTAACAGGGCAACCGAAACTGCTGCGGCATAACCCATCTCATATCTTAGAAAGCCATAGTCATCGATGTGATTGGTGATCAGCTGGCCTGCCAAGCCGGGTGTCGGATTCATACCGGACAAGGTAACACCGATCCATCCCATATTAAAAGCATTTACAATCGCCATAACGGCGCCGAAGAGCATCTGAGGCTTCATCGACGGAATGGTAATGTAGATGATCTCCTGGAAACGATTTCTCATTCCATCCACATAAGCTGCTTCATATAGTTCCTCATTGATATTCAGGATACCGGAGATCATCGCGAGAAATCCGATTCCCATGGATGACCAAAGAGATACAAATATCATGATGTTCATCAGATAATCAGGAGACAACAGAAATTGGATCGGCTGATCTATCACATCCATCTGCATTAACAGATGATTGAAGATACCTCTCTGATCTCCGGAGAATACGGTCTTCCAGATAACACCGATAAAGACATTACCCAACATGGAAGGCGTATAGATCGCCAGGGACAGGATGGTTCTCGGCACGCGCTGGACCTGAGCCAGCATCCATGCCAGGAGAAAGGAGAGTACATAACCACCCGGTCCGACGATCAATGCATATTTGAATGTATTCGGAAGGACGAATTTGAGAAAGGCTTCGTCCTGAGTTATTAAAGCAATATAATTACCAAGTCCCGCAAACTTCGGCGGGTTGATTACATCAAAATAAGTAAAGGATAAGCCGATGGCAACGATAATCGGTATCGCAATAAAAGTACAGAATAATAAGCCATAGGGAAACAGAAGTAAAAATGTCCGAGATCCATCCTTCTTCCCCGTCTTCTTCACCCGAATTCTCTGTTCAGGAATTGATTGCAGCTGTTCCATTTATTCAACCTCCTGCTTCGCTTTTTCGGTCTGTTCAATAATCCAGTCCACGTCCCGTATCTCATAGGATTTCAAGAGATTACCCTCTTCATCATAATATCCCAGTTCCTTCATCTTCTTCTTGATTTCGCGATTAATTTCGATTACCTTCTCATCAATTGCAACCTGTGCTGATACACCATCATTCACCATGGAATTCCAGATATCCGAGAGGGAACGCTCTAACATATATTGTCCGGGGCTTCTCGGTACATCACGAAGCCATTTGATCTGTTCCAGTATGACTTGCTTATCCTCCTGATCAAAGGGAGAATCGGCCACTGCAGCTACATTAGAAGACAGCCAGACAAAAGATTTTCCGTAGGTCGAACGAAGTGTATAGGTATAATCAATCTGGGTCTTGTAATCGGTCCACCATTTCAGGAAGGTCCAGGCATCCTCAATCTTCTTGCTGTCCTTGAAGATAACACCGCCGGTTCCGTTGGCAATATACCACCGAAGAACAGAGCCATCCACTTGCTCCGTACCCGGATATGCTGCTAATTTCCATTTGCCATCCAGCTCCGGTGCACCGTTCTTAATCAATATGTAATCATTTAAGCTTACAATTCCAACCGGCAACGTTGAATAACGGAAGGAATTGAAGAAGGAGATAACTTCCTTCTGAAGGGAATAAGCGATGAAAAGATCCCCGAGAGATTGAATTCCTTTCACTGAATCTGGTTGATCAATCGCGGTTCTAAGTCCATCCTCCGTAAATAGCTTTCCGTTATTCTGGAAGATAAGCGGTGCGGTCTGATGGTACCATTTATACCCCACGCCGGAGGAGATATTGTGGTAGAAATTCATACCATAGCGTTGAAGTGTGGGCAGAATTGTAGTCACATCTTTCCAGGTATCCGGTGCTGTCAGGCCGATGCTGTCGAAGATATCCGTGCGATAGATCAAAGCATTAAAGTCCAACGTCTCCGGGATTGCATACACCCCTTGATTAAATATATACGGTACGGAACAGCCCGGAACAAAGCGGTCCTCTATGTTCCAGAAATCCTCAAACTGAGTTAAGTCATACAATGCACCACGGCTCGCTAATTCAAAAGGAATATGGGAGCCAAGTCCCAACGCGACGTCCGGAATCTCCCCGGCAGCAACACCCAGCGTAAGCTTATTGGCATCCGGCATGATGGATATCTTAACTTTTATTCCGGTTTCCTTGGTAAAAGCAGTGTCCGCCATTTTCTGCAGCAGATCCACATGGGTGGTTGCACGGTTTACCCAGATATTCAGAACCTCCGGATCATTCTCTGTATGAAATTTATCCGATACAAAGGTATTAAGCAGTGACTTCATACTATTACCAGCGGATGTGAAGATATTCGCTCTTGGCTTCGGCAGCTCATCCTCCCCATAGAGATAGATCATATCCAGGGAAAAATCCTGTGTTACCAGCTCGGAAGCAAAATTACTCATCGACTTCAGTACGGAGTTATCTCTTCC
>JAGFXQ010000089.1 GCA_017861355.1 Bacillota bacterium | reverse complement strand
AGGCAGTCCTGACAAAAGGGGAACAATATCAGGGAACCGCTCCTGTTGTCGGCAGGGATGCAGATACCTATTATATTCCACTCAAAGATAAGAATGGAACGATTGTTGGTATGTGGTTTGTTGGTATTTACTCCGATGTGGTAGAACAAGAGATCTCCAAGGATATGCTATATGTCACCGGTATTCTGGGCATGTTCGCACTCCTTGGTTCTGTCGTATCCTATTTTCTAGGCACTTATATCTCGCAAGCATACATTGAATTAAAGACCGACATCGAGAGGCTGGAAAAAGGCGACTTTAATGTTACATTTCAGGAAGCGAGTCTGCGCCGTAAGGATGAAATCGGCGATATTATCCGTTCCTTTGACAACATGCAGCGTAAGGTTAGCGACATCATCACTACGATTAAAGCTGAGACCTTACAGATCAGCACTTCTTCTACAATCCTTGCCGAGGGTGCCGATAATGTTTATCGCGATGTAGAGGACATCTCCGCCACGACCGAGCAGCTCTCTGCGGGCATGGAGGAGACAGCTGCCTCCGCACAGGAGATGAGCGCAACTTCCCAAACCATCGAAGAAGAAATCCTAAGAGTAACCGATAAGGCCATCTATGGTCAGACCGTAGCTGCTGAGATTAAGGGTAGAGCAGAGGCCTTGAAGCATACGGCTACCGAGTCACAGCAGACAGCAATTGAGCTTTATGAAAATGCGAATAAGCAGCTGCGCACCTCTCTCCAAAAAGCCTCTGCCATCGATGAAATCAAATCCTTATCAAAAGCAATCCTTGCAATCACTGCCCAGACGAATCTACTTGCACTGAATGCCTCCATCGAGTCAGCTCGTGCCGGAGAAGCCGGAAAAGGCTTTGCGGTTGTGGCTAGTGAGATTAGTACTCTCGCTCAAAATTCTAAAAAGGCAGTATCTCAGATTGATCTGATCTCCAATGAGATCTCCAAGGCCGTCGATGACATCGTAGCTGACTCCAAGCTTCTTCTGGAGTTCGTCGACACCAAGGTAATCAAGGATTATGAGGTCCTTGTGAATACAAGTGAACGTTATGACCAGGATGCTGATACCATAGAAAAGATGGTTACTGAGATAAAGACCTCTGCTACCCAGCTAAACGACTCAATCAATTACATTCGTAAAGCCGTGGATGAAGTTTCGATTGCAACTGACGAAGGCTCCAGAGGCTCTGCGGATATAGCCGAGAAATCAAATTCCATCTTCCGCAAAACCAATGAAGTACTGGAACAAGCAAACTCAAATAAAAAGATAGCAGAGAATCTGAACGAACTGGTTCAGTTCTTTCAATAAGGAAAATAAATCAAAAGAAACGCTCTCATTAGAGGGCGTTTCTTCATGCTGGAAAAAATATATGAGGAGAGTATATAATGGGGGATTATATACAAGGAGCTAACAAATTGATTTACATGAATATATTTAGTATTAACAATTCTACCAATCCTACCGCCCATGCAATGGTGGTTGTGAAGGACCATACTCTAATCTGCTCTTTTGTCTCTGTGATACCGCTCAGACGGTTAACTACCCAGTAGAAACTATCATTGAAGTAAGAGAAGAATAAAGCACCGACACAAGCTGCAAATGCACCAAGTAACATATTTCCGCCGGCTGCTTCCACGATCGGAGCAGTAATACCCGCTGCGGTAAGCATAGCTACCGTTCCGGAACCCTGTACAAAACGAACTAAAGTTGCGATAATGAACGGTAATAAGATTACAGGAATTGCAGTTGCTGCGATACCATTTGCTATGTAATCGCCAACACCGGCTGCCTTTAATACCTGTCCGAGAGCACCGCCGCCACCGGTTACAAAGATGATGATACCGGCTGACTTCATGCTGCCTTCCAATTCAGAGATAACAAACTTTCTGTCCTTGCCTCTGGTTAAGGTATAGATTGAGATCAATAAAGCAATACCTACTGCAATGATGGGCTTACCAAGGAAGATTAACACGGCATAAATGCCTGTATTTAATTTGAGTGCGGATAAAACGGTATTTAATAAAATCAAAATAATTGGAAGGATAATCGGTAAAAATGCTAAGAATGCAGAGGGAAGATTACGATCTGATTCATTGGATACCACATCATAGATCGGCTTCTGATATGCGGGTCTTTCCCATCCGTCTCCCGCTTCATTCGGTAACTGATAGATCTTCTTACCAATGTATTTGCTGTATATCATAACAGCAATCGCCATAGGTACTGCAATACAGATACCAAGTAAGATAAACTGTCCGACATCAACACCGAAGGTTCCTGCTACTCCTAAGGGACCGGGTGTCGGGGGTACTAGGGAGTGAGTAATTACAAGTCCTCCGGCTAAGGCAACCGAGAGGCCGGCAATCGATTTCTTGGTTCTTCTGGATAGGGCTTTTGCTAAGGGAGATAAGATAACAAAACCGGAGTCACAGAAGATCGGGATGGATACTAAGAAACCGGTCAAGGTAAGTGCTGCTTCTTCTTTGCCTTTTCCGAAAAGCTTTAAGAATGTACGAGCCATTCTTTCTGCTGCTCCCGAAATCTCAAACATCTGTCCCATCATAATACCTAAACCAATGATGATACCGATATTACCAAGGGTTCCGCCAAATCCTGCGGTGATCGCATCTACTGTTGCATTGGTTCCTAATCCTCCCACAACACCTACGATTACTGCCGCAATTAATAATGCCACAAAAACATGAACTTTCGTCTTTAAAATCAATAAAATTAGAACGGTTAAACCAATGCCTAAGCCGATCAGCATTTGTGCTCCGGATACTGTTACTTCTGGGTTCATTTAGATACTCCTTTCATCGAGTCGTTATTTTATAAAGTTTGCAGAATACTTTGCACCTAATAAGATTGCTTCCACCATGCTTACTTCACTGGCGATCCCCTTTCCTGCGATATCCATTGCTGTACCATGATCTACGGAGGTACGCAGGATGGGCATCCCGCCTGTAATCGCTATAGTGCGCTCAAAATCAAGGGTCTTGGTTGCAATATGCCCTTGGTCATGATAAAGGGATAATACGCTGTTGAAGCGTCCCTGCAAAGCCAGATGGAATACCGAGTCTGCTCCGATGGGACCGACGACATCATAACCCTCTGCCTGAAGCTCTTCCACCGCCGGTGTAACATGATCCACTTCTTCATCACCGAACAAGCCATGCTCGCCACTGTGGGGGTTAAGCCCTGCAATCGCCATCGTACCTTCGGTTACACCCAGCTTAACCAGAACTTCCTTACACCGCTTCACATAATCTTTGATTCGGTCCTTGGTTACCAGATCGCAAGCTTTACGAAGAGATACATGGCGAGTGAGGAAGAATACTCTCATCCCATGAACCTCGAACATCGTCAGCGGGTCTTTTGTATCCGTCAATGCTCCGAAGATCTCGGTATGACCGATAAAGTTAACATTTCCTGCTTTTAATGATTCCTTATTAATCGGTGTTGTAGATACTGCAGCCACATCCTTATGATTGGCTAGCTCAATGCTCTTTGCGATGTACTCGTAGGCGGCTCTTCCACACATTCCATCCACCTGTCCAATCTGAAATGCATTCATATCTACATTATCCAGGTCTATCAGGTTAAGTACTCCCTTCGAGTAATCACCTTCTTCTACCTTCTGTATTACTCTTATCGTTAACGGAACCTTGGTAAAACCAATCGCATTCTGAAGCACCTTACGATCTCCGACCACGACACATCTGGCTGCCTCTAATTCTTTTAGATATATAATTTTTCTTTTAGGTATCTCATACAGGTATTCATCGCAAATCGATCTCCTGCCATTCCTCCCTTAGTAATAATCTTCAAGCCGTCGAATTCACCGGCAATAAATTCACCATATGCCGCTAATGGCACAACCTCATCCAGAAGCTTAATTCCGGATGTCGAAAATCTCTTGCTTACCGCTACTGTCACGTCACCTCCACTTGTATATATTCCTTGAAATGCTTTGTTCCTTGATAATATCTGATAAGTAATCTCCGCCAAAGAGCTGTTAATCCGATTACTTACTTCATCTGCTGAGCATTCATATTTCTTGGTGTAGGGTATAAAATCAATCCGGTTTTCCGGCATAATACCGTCACCGACCACCGTACAGATCTCATAATCTTGGCAGTTCTCAAGAACTTCTTTAATTACACGATCAACCTCCTGCTTTTGAGCCACTTCGCCCTCCAGAAGTAATCTTGTATTTACAAATACATTGAGTACCTTTTGTGCCAGGAACAATTCGTCTATCTGGGTCTTTGCCACCGGATTCACACTTCCGACAGTAGCAAGAATTTTATATTTTGCTTTCTGACTTTTGGGAACTACCAGCTTTCTGGTAATCGTTGCCGTAAAGCTTCCGGGATCAACACTAACAAAGTGAACTTCACTATCAATGACTGCATCTGCGATCAGTTCCATATCTTCTTGTGAGATACTGTCAAAGATAATTGTTCTGATACCGGCAGCACGGTAAGCGAGGATCTTCTCAACCAAATGCTCCTTCCCAAGCATCAAATCATTGATATACAGGGAACCTACTGGATACTTGGATTGTTCTCTGTAAAGCTGCTCTGCCAAGGAGGTCTTCACTGGTGTCTTGGGATCTACGGCCGCTTCGGTACGATGGAGTGGAACTGTATTCACCAGAAGATATCCCCCCACCAGAATTCGTTTCGCTTCCGGGAAGCAGGGTACTACCATGGCAACTGCCTGATTATCAAGAGCATCCAATAACGCATCGGTTTCGCTTCCCAGATTGCCTCGTAACGTACTATCAATACGTTTCGAATAGACTTTTACGCTGTCATTCATCAACAGCTTAGCTACGTTGAAAACCCGATTATAAGCAATCTTCGGATCGATTGACCGGCTGTCCGTTGGATATAATACGCAATCACTTTCTGCAAGCTTCGTCAGCTCCAGTCGTTCCGTATTCATTACCGTATAGGAAACATAATTTAATTTGCTGATTAATACGCCGGTAGCGTTCGCTCCGGTCAAATCATCAGCTATTACTACACACTGAGGCATTTTGTCCCCTCCTTAGACCGTAATTACGGTGGCTCTCATTTCTCTTAACTTCTTCTCTTCTTCCGGGGTAAAACCTTTATTCGTAATTACTGCGGTATAGTCAGAGAAGTGATTGATTTTAATTAAAGCCTGTCTGCCGAATTTTGTACTGTCAACCACAAGGTATTTTTCCTTTGCATTTTTACAGATCGTTTGCTTCATTACAGCCTTATCCATTGTAGGTGTTAATACATTGTACTGATCATCGATGGATTGAGCTCCCATAAAGGCAATATCGACTCGAAAATTATCCATCATCATATTTGCGATTGCACCAATCATGCTGCCTGTTGACTTTTGTACTACTCCACCGCAGAGGATCAGGTTCGCATTGGACTCCATGAAAAGCCTTGCTATCTCTAGATCATTGGTTATTACCGTAAGGTTCGGTACCTCCTTGATCTCTTTCGCTATCTCATAGGTTGTCGTCCCTGCATCCAGGTATATAATCTGACCTTTCTTAATCAGTTTTAGGCATTGTTCGGCTATTCTATTCTTTCCTTCCGTCTCAAGTACTCTTTTCTCGGTATAAGGAACTTCTCGCTTCACAATTGCCCCACCATGACAGCGGTCTATTTTACCTTCCTGCTTCATTTTCTCCAAATCACGTCGGATTGTCATCAGACTAACGTCTAGCATCTTAGCCAGTTCATCTACCTGTACAGAACCGTTCTTACTGATCAGATCAATTATTTTCAATTGTCTTTCTGCCGGTAACATTCTATCACCTCAATTTTCAACTTTATGATTGGACTTGTCTTCTCAAGTTCTTTTCTGTGCTTATTCGACATTATTCATGTTTGTTTCTGTTCTTATCATAGTATCAAAAAGTACCTTAGTCAATATTATTGGTATTTTTGTTCGTTTTAAATTACAATATTTTTGATATCAATCAATACCGCACATTTATGCCGTAAAAAAGTGACCTCACATAGATCAGATTTTTTAGTCTAACTTATGGGGGGTCACATCAAAGCATCTCTTTCCATAAATAATATAGGAAAAAACAAATTTAAGTATTAAATAAAATAAGTTCGAAACCTAAGCTATCATGAAGTCATCGTTAATCTGCACTCTCACCATGACCAACTATTAATGTTGTGGCTCCCTGTTCTTCTAACCATTGGGAACACTGATCCGCCTCATCAGAAGCGATACCCTCCTTTACTATTCTCGGGCCACGTTCCACGCCATCCACCAGATCCTTTGCCTCCCTTAAACCTAATGCTGTTATCTCCCGTACAGCCTTGATTACCAGTATCTTCTGTGGTCCAACCTCCACCAGATATAAATCGAACTCAGAATATTCTTTTGCCTCATCCGTATATTCAACCTCTTCCTCGGTTACTACTTCATCCGTTATCTCTTCTGTCTCTTCGGGTTTTTCATCCGCATTCTCTTCTATTTCATTCACACGAATATTGTTAACCTGTATCCCAAAGGATTGAAATAACGCTATTAGACAGGATTTTTCGGCATTACTCAAGGTACCTTCCATAACCGTATCGATATCAATTGTATGCGTACTTTTGCTTGCCTCCTCCTGCTCCTGGGTTATACTACCATTGGCTGTTGATTCGCCTTCTGTATGAAAAGCCATAGCATATTGTTTCTCCAGATCATTTCCACTGGCATCTTTCACCGCACCAGCCGGCACAACTACATGATATTCAGAGGTATATTTCAGCTTCTTTTTCGGCCAAACCTGTAATACATTATCCTTCACCTCGCAAGTACAGCCTACAACATTACCATTGGAGTCTTGCATATTTATCCTTGTGAATAATCTTCCTTTTTGAATCGCTTCGTTAAATCGAATGATCAGTTTACTCTCCACCAAAGTATTTCTCTGATAATCATAGGGATTCGATCCTGTTACGATTGGACCGGCTGAATCCTTCTTAGCCGCAAGAGCTGGGGAGACCATGCATAGCAAAAGTACCAGACCTAGGATTAAGACTACTATTTTCTTCATTCTGATAACCTCCTTCATTCTATTGTTCCCTATTATACTATCTCCTACAAAAAACATTGTATATAACCCTGAGGGTGATTTTGAAGGTGGCTTGTGTTTCTCCGACACAAAAAGATACGCCCTGTGGGAGCAGGGCGTATCTCTATGTTGGGGAACAATATATAAGGGGAAGTATATATAATTGAGGGGTTTATATATACTATTGAAATAAGCAAATTAAGTATTTCTTTGTTTACTGTGTATTGTTTATTACAAGCATATAATACAGCTACATCTATAGTTATTCTGTAGCCATGGCTACAATTCTTTGGTAATTGATAAATATTATACTATAGCTCTTCCACAATTACAGACAAATAAGAAACAGCCCCGTTGGGAGACAGGGCTGTTTCAATGCTGGGAACAATATATAAGGGGAAAGTATATATAATTGAGGGGGTTATATATACTGTAGATATAAGCAAATTAAGTATTCGGATTATGCAAAGTATCTATCAAGTAATCCTTTGAAAGCTTTGCCATGTCTTGCTTCATCCTTTGCCATCTCATGAACAGTGTCATGGATCGCATCTAAGTTAGCAGCTTTTGCACGAACTGCAAGATCCTTCTTGCCCATACATGCGCCATTCTCTGCATCAACTCTCATCTGAAGATTTTTCTTTGTACTGTCAGTAACAACTTCGCCAAGGAGCTCTGCAAACTTTGATGCATGCTCAGCCTCTTCCCAAGCCGCCTTCTCATAATACAGACCTACTTCAGGATAGCCTTCTCTGTGTGCTACGCGTGCCATTGCAAGGTACATACCCACTTCAGTGCACTCTCCCATGAAATTATCTCTCAGATCCTTGATAATGTCTTCGCTGACACCCTTTGCTACGCCAACTACGTGCTCATCAGCCCAAAACATATCAGTGGATTTCTCTGTGAATTTCTCTTTCGCTGCCTTACAAATCGGGCAAGCATCCGGTGCGCTGTCTCCTTCATGAACATAGCCACAAACCTGGCAAACAAACTTCTTCATAACGAATATCTCCTTTTACTGTTATATTATAGTATTTTCTTTCCGTAATTCTTCATAACAATAATAGTAATTGTTACTGATATAATCATATTACAACTTACTAGTTCATTTGTCAATACTTTTTTGAAAAATTATCTATTTTTTTTACAAAGAAGGACTATGGGTTTTCTCAATAAATCAGAGAAACCCATAGTCCCTAATGATAACTTTTTGTAATACACCACGAACCCAACCCTGCTCGGTTACTGGTTACATTCCGGGCATAAACCATAAAAATAGGTTACATGACCTTCTACCTTACCACCAAAACCAGCGCCTGCCGTATTCACTATATGATCAATGGACTCCATCTCGATATCAAGTACTCTGCCACAACCCTTACATAAGAAATGATAATGAGGCATTGGATTACCGTCAAACCGGTCACTACCATCCTGACAATTAATCTTCAGGACTTCACCCTGTTCGGCAAGTAAATTCAGATTACGATATACTGTTCCTAAACTAATGTTAGGATGCGTCGCTCTTATATTCATATAGACGGTATCCGCGGTTGGATGCTCTTTTGTATGCGCCAGATAATCCTTGATCGCTTCCCGTTGTCTACTGTACTTATTTGCTGCCATAAATACACTCCAATCAATAATAGTAATTGTTATTATAGACTTCTTTCCGCTATTCGTCAAGAAAATTCCTACTTACGGTTCGCCGGCTCAATATTAATGCTCTTTCCTTTAATCTTTGCCGATTTCATTACCTGAATTACATCGGAAGCATGCTCTCTCGGAACCTCAACAAAGGTGTATTTATCATACATATCGATCGAACCGATCAGCTTACCGGGCATACCAGTCTCGCCTGCGATAGCACCAAGAATATCGCCTGGTCTGATCTTCTGGTTCTTACCGAGATTAATGAAAAGTCTTACCATTCCTTCTTCTGCACCGGTATTATCAAAGTTTTGAACATTCTTAGTATCATCTTCTGCTTTAAGGTTATCTTCACCCATGCTCATCTTGAGAAATGCTGCTGCGATGTCAAGAGCAGTGAAATCTTCTTCATTTAATCTCTCTTCGATCAAGTCAACAAATTTGGAGAAGTCATCATTTTGGATGATATCCTTCACCTTATCAAGAATTTTATCTGCTTTTACTGCTGCAACGTCATTTACTGACGGTATCGGCTGTGCCTTAATCTTGGTATTACAATATCTCATGATGTCCTTAAGCTTATAGATATCTCTACCTACAATCAGGGTAAATGCTCTACCCTCACGTCCTGCACGACCGGTACGGCCGATACGATGAACATAATATTCATCGTCCTGGGGAACATCGTAGTTGAATACCGCTTCAACATCATCAACATCGATACCGCGGGCTGCTACATCCGTAGCTACCAAAATCTCAGTTCTTCCATTACGGAAGCTGTGCATAACGCGATCTCTCTGCTGTTGCTTCAGATCTCCATGAAGACCCTCTGCAAAGTATCCTCTGCCCTGAAGTGCTGCAGTAAGCTCATCAACCTGCTTCTTGGTGTTACAGAATACCAAGGAAAGCTTAGGATTATACATATCGAGAAGTCTGGCTAATACATCCTCTTTATTCTTGTGAGTTACTTCATAATAAAACTGTTCGATCTTCGGAACAGTCAGTTCTTTCTTAACCACACGGATTGTTTCCGCATTCTTCTGATAAGTTCTGGCGATCTCCATAATCGGTCCGGGCATTGTTGCAGAGAAGAGAACGGTCTGTCTTTCCTCCGGAACCTGGCTCAGAATCGTCTCAATATCCTCACGGAAGCCCATGTTTAACATCTCATCTGCTTCATCCAGAATTACGGTATTAACAAAATCAAATTTTACAGTCTTTCTTCTCATATGATCCATTACTCGGCCAGGAGTTCCGATGATAATCTGTACTCCTGATTTGAGGGAACGGATCTGCTTTGAGATCTCCTGTCCGCCGTATACCGGAAGAATCTTAATTGCATGCATAAAATTACCAAGCTTACGAATCTCCTCAGCAACCTGGATTGCTAATTCTCTTGTCGGACATAATACGATCGCCTGAAGATGTTTTTCTTTGGGATTAATTTTCTGTAATAAGGGGATACCAAAGGCTGCAGTTTTACCTGTTCCTGTTTGTGCCTGACCAACCACATCTCTTCCTTCTAATAGTGCAGGAATTGCTTTCGCCTGGATCGGGGACATTTCTTCAAATCCCATCTCCTCAATTGCACGAAGTATACTTGGGTTTAGGTCTAGTGCGTCAAATTTTGTTATTTCCATTCTTAATTTCCTTTCTTCGTATCTCTTCTTATCTCATATATTTCCCATGGACCCTTTCGTCTATGTATCATAAAGCTCTCAGGTCCTGTCCAAACAAATATTTTCGATCGATCAATTATAATAACGTTTTATAGCATTACTATTATTAATTTATATAGATTATTGTCATCACGCTTACATCAAATATTTCTTCAAACATCCGTAAAAACAGCTCTTCGTCCTATGGACCAAGAGCTGATTCATCTTAAAATAAAATTTATTATGAAACAGATACTTTGCGTAGTATATCATTCATAGCACCTGATGTCAAGGACTTTCCGTGGTTTGAGCCATTCTGACCGGATAACCGGATCAAAGGAAAGACCTCTCCAGCATTACTATCGGCTGTTTCGACTACCCGATTTGCCTGATATTGGTTTCTTAATACTTGTTTTCGCACTTCCGGAGCGGCTACTACCAGAACGGTTATACTCAGACTTACTATTACCCGGTCTGCTATTGCTTGGTCTGCTGTCACTCGGTCTGCTGTCACTCGATCTGCTACTATTCGACTTGCTGTTTCCTGCTTTGTAACTATCCGGCTTAAAACTACCGGGCTTATTACTTACAGGTTTTCCATGACCGGCGGCACTTTGACCCGGCTTATAATTACCAGACCGGCTTTCATAGGATTGATCCTTCTTGGTAGCATCTTCGCCGGTTTTCTTCGGCTTATGGAAGTTGTCCGGTCTCTCCGGTTTCTTCGCGCCGGAAGGCTTACCTTTGCCGGTTCCTTGCTTCTTGGAATCGGAGGATTTTCCTTTGCCCTTTGCCAGATTATCCTTCTTGACCCATGCCTTTTCCGATGCAAATTGTCTGGGACGAACCAAGCACTTCTTATCAAATCCGATTAAGTCCATTCGGTCCGCACTCTTAAGCGCTTCCACCACCAGATCATAATTCTTCGGGTTACGGTATTGAATCAGTGCCCGTTGCATTGCTTTCTCGTGAGGAGACTTCGGTACATAGACCTCTTGCAAAGTGCGTGGATCCAGACCGGTATAATACATACAGGTCGAGATGGTAGAAGGAGTCGGGTAGAAGTCCTGTACCTGTTCCGGCATATAGCCCAGATCACGCAGATACTCTGCAAGCTCAATCGCCTCCTTCAGGGTAGAACCCGGATGCGAGGAGATCAGATAAGGAACAATAAACTGGTTTTTCCCCAGCTTTTGATTCATCTTATTATATTTATCCTGGAACTTCTCATAGACAGCATTCTCCGGTTTACCCATAAGCGATAATACACTATCGCTGATGTGCTCGGGTGCAACCTTCAGCTGACCGCTTACATGATGCTCACAAAGCTCCTCCAGGAATTTATCATCCTTATCTGCTACCAGGTAATCAAATCGAATACCGGAGCGGATAAATACCTTCTTAACATTCGGCAGGCTTCTCAGCTTACGAAGAAGATTAAGGTAATCACTGTGATCTACCTTCAGACTCTTACAGGGGGTAGGGAACAGACACTGCTTATTGATGCAGGCTCCCTTCGTATTCTGCTTCTCACAAGCAACCTGTCTGAAGTTTGCCGTCGGTCCGCCTACATCATGAATGTAGCCTTTGAAATCCTTATCCCAGACCAGCTGGTTTGCTTCGGATACAATAGATTCATGACTTCTCGTTTGTAGAATACGTCCCTGATGGAAGGTTAAGGCGCAATAATTACAGCCGCCAAAGCAACCCCGGTTGCTGACAAGGCTGAACTTCACCTCTGTGATGGCAGGAATACCACCGGCTTCCTGATAGGACGGGTGATAATCTCGCATATAAGGTAGCGCATAGACCCGGTCCATCTCCGCCTGTGTTAAAGGTCTTGATGGGGGGTTCTGTACGATATATTCATTGTCTTTATACGGCTCAACCAATCGTTTTCCTGAATAAGGGTCGGTGTTGGAATATTGGATCTGAAAGCTTCTTGCAAATTCTTTCTTACTCTCCAGAATACTTGTAAAGCTAGGAAGCATCACAGCATCGTAGACTGATTCTAAGCTTTTTGCCTTAAATACCGTACCATTGATAAAAGTGACATCCTTTATCTCAATTCCGCTATTTAATGCATCTGCTATCTCTACAATGGAATGCTCGCCCATTCCATAGGAAATGATATCCGCCTGAGAATCCAAAAGGATTGACCGCTTCACCTTATCACTCCAATAATCGTAATGGGCGAGTCTTCTTAAACTTGCTTCTATGCCACCGATAATAATCGGCGCCTTTTTGTATTTCTTCCGGATCAGATTGCAATATACAATCGTAGCATAGTCAGGTCTTTTTCCCATCTCCCCACCGGGAGAATAGGCATCTGTCTGCCTTCTTTTCTTGGCTACAGAATAGTGATTGACCATGGAATCCATATTACCGCCGCTTACCAAGAAACCTAACCTTGGTTGCCCCAGTATCGCTATACTTTCACTATCCTTCCAATCCGGCTGAGCAATGATACCAACTTTATAGCCATTACTCTCAAGCACTCGGCTGATGATAGCCGGACCAAAGGAGGGGTGGTCCACATAAGCGTCCCCTGTCACAAAGACAAAGTCACACTCGGTCCATCCTCTTTGCTCCATGTCACTGATACTAATCGGTAAATAATCTCTTATCATTTTATTCTACTTTCTATTAAGCTTCTTTCGCCTGGCTTAAGATGAAATCTACTGCCTTCTCCCAGATTAAGCTCTCTCTAACCTGAGCTTCTGTTGCATTCTGGAAAAATTCTTCCTCAGAAGCGTATCCATATTGTTCGATATATTTTGCTACACCTGCTTTGTATTCATCATCGGAAAGCTGCATGTTTTCTGTCTTAATAACCGCGTTAAGAACCAATTCCTGAGCAGTTCTGTCTTCTGCATAGGACTGCTTTTCTTTTGCAAAGCTATCTTCGGTCATATTGTTAGCTGCAAGGAAATCTTTCAGTGCATAGCCGTACATGGAAGCATATTGTGAATAGTAGCTTTCCATCTCAAATGCATAATAATCAACTACGGACTGAGGATAAGAACTGATCTTAGAGCTATCAACAATTGTTGTAATCAAATTCTTGATCTTCTCATTTCTCATAGTCTCATCATTTGCTTTCACGAGGTCTGCTTTGGTACCCTCTTTGTAAGCTGCGATGCTGTCATAATCTGTGTTATTCTTAACATAATCCTCTGTTAATTCAGGAACTACAGAAACCTTAATTGAATTAACCGTTACGTTAAATACTACAGCTTGTCCTGCTAAATCAGCAGAGCTGTAATCTGCAGGGAAGGTAAGGTCAATCGATACCTTATCACCAACCTTTGCACCAATCAGACCATCTTCAAAGCCTGGAATAAAGCTACCGGAGCCGATCTCGAGATCATAGCCCTGTGCTGTGCCGCCTTCAAAAGCAACGCCATCCTTTAAGCCTTCATAATCAATATTAACGGTATCACCTTTCTGTACGGCTCTGTCAGTTACCTCTTCCTGGGTTGCATTGCCTTCCAGATTGCTCTTAATTGCTGCATCAACATCAGCATCAGTTACTTCTAATTTTGTATAAGTTAAAGGAAGACCTTTATATTCACCTAAGGTAATATAATCACCAACCTCATAAGCCTCTTTTACTGGAGCTTCTACAGCTGCCTGATCCGTGCCCCCTGTGGTATCGGTTGCTCCCGGTGCGCTTGTCGGTGCCGGTGTTCCTGTTGCCTCCGCTGTTGGACTTAAATCATCAGCGCCGTTCTTCTTGCCACATCCCCATGCCAGCAGCATCATGCTCAAGCACATAACTAAAAATAATAATTTCTTCTTCATTATATTAATCCTTTCCTTTTACAAATCGGTAAGTGTTTTCCCCTTGTCCGAAATATATTTTACAGTGCTATATTTCGTTATATCATATTTTCGGGGAAAAAGAAAGCAAAAAACAATATTTCACAAATATTTCATTAATTTTGAACAAATGTCAACACACATAAAAATCACCTCTGGGTTATAATATACCCAGAGGTGGAACCTTCTAATTATTCATTTTACATTCCTGCCAAGTTGATTGTTTTGTAGGACCGATCCATATTACATTGATGCCCATACTCTAGATTTTCTCGTATCGATCAACATCCATTACAAAAATAGTTGCTCCTCCGACATTAACTACTACATTCATCGATGCATACTCAACT
The DNA here is from genome assembly GCA_017861355.1 of Bacillota bacterium. Classification (GTDB taxonomy): domain Bacteria; phylum Bacillota; class Clostridia; order Lachnospirales; family Lachnospiraceae; genus Mobilitalea. The sequence goes on along the minus strand of JAGFXQ010000089.1, from coordinate 559 downwards.
GCACCAACCGGGTTGGATATGATCTGTTGTCTCGGACCACATTCTTTCTTCACAATATCTATAACCTTATCTACCTTATCTTCATCCGTTCCGATCATTAGCGTTGTGTTACCTTCCCGCAGAAAACCTCCGGTAGATGCAAGTTTTGTTATATAAAAGCCAGATTTATTTAATGCCTCTGTAACATAACTGCTGTCTACATTTCGAACGATTACATAGATTAATTTCATAGAATCTCCATCCTTTCTTCAAAAAGCCGCCTGCACCGCAGACACTTTTCAGCATGTATTCTTAATTTCGTGTTTCGAAATATTTTGGCTGTATTGACTAAAGTGTACCCCGTTCCTATTATCTGTTTCATCATCTACTTTCTACTCTCATTATATTATATTCACCTAGGAAAGTAAAGACTTTATGCCTTGGCCCTTACAGAATATCCCATGTCGCTAACTCACCAACCCATTTTACCGCTTCAATGAAAAAAGGGGAAAAGCCAGCGATTGTTCGCTGGCTCTTTAGGGGGGGAGGGGAAAATCTTATGAAAAAAATCAATCTATGT
>JAGFXQ010000088.1 GCA_017861355.1 Bacillota bacterium | reverse complement strand
AGTCGGTTCAATATCTTGGTTGCCATTGGTTCCATACGATCCGCGTCCTGCTCTTCGTCATCTACGGAGATATCGACAATACGGTCCGTGAAATGCTCCGCGATCAGCTGGATACAGGTTTCCTTCGTCAGGAAATAATCATTATAAAGGTATTCATCGTAAATTGCCAAAAGAGCTTCCAGGTAGATATAACGGTTTCTGGAGCTGAAAACAGTCCAGAACTTTTGTGGTAGTTGATATATCAGGTTCATTTTATCTCCTTGTAACTGTCAGAATTAAAAAAGTGACAATTTTTCATCACTCTATTGTACCATTTTTGAGGGATAAGAAGCAATATGTTTGATTTCAATTATCCTCCTTTAGTGCAACTTGTTTTCGTACACAACTCATGTATAATCATAAATTAAATTGACTTTTTAACCAAAATGTGTTATTCTTTTAACAAATTCCGGTTGGCAGTTAAATTAACTGTTTCAAGTCTTGAGCTTATAGGGTGGAGAGCTTCTTTTATTGAAGTTCTCCATTTTTTTATATCATAAGAACTCGCACTTATGAATAAATACCTACTTAATGCTCTGCATATGGTAGGGAAGTATACTGCTCTGTAATCTCATCTCTTAACCAATCGATCAAATCGAAAGAAAGGAGTGAAATATATGCCAATTTCTGAAAGTATCCTTGTTGCCTTTTTCTGTATGGCTGTCGTTTTTGCCGTATTAAGCGCCCTCTGGGCTATTATCCGGGTTTTCTCCTCCATTATCTGCTCGGTTGAGCGTAAGTACGGAAAAACCACGTCAGATTCAAAAGCTTAGAAGGACAAGAGTTACAATTGAACATAATGTATAAGGAGGAAACGAGAGTGTTTATTGATTCTTTGATTAAATTATGGGAAGATTCCGGCTTTGTTGCATTAACCTGGCAATCCATAGTAATGATGATTGTAGCCTGTATTCTTATGTATCTGGCGATTGCCAAAAAATTCGAGCCTCTGTTATTGTTGCCGATTGCCTTTGGTGTGTTATTAGCTAATTTACCACTCACCGGCTTAATGGCAGAACCAGCAAGTGCGAATGAAGCAGGTGGTCTGCTCTATTATCTGTATCTCGGTGTTAAGAAAGGAATTTACCCTTCCTTGATTTTCTTAGGCATTGGTGCCATGACTGATTTCGGACCCTTGATTGCCCGTCCGAGTAGTATGTTGATCGGTGCCGGAGCACAATTCGGAATTGCCACTGCATTCGTAGTCGCAATCATATTAGGCTTTACACCGGCGGAAGCCGCTTCCATCGGTATTATCGGTGGTGCAGACGGTCCCACCGCGATCTACCTCACTACAAAGCTGGCGCCTCATTTATTAGCGTCCATCGCCATAGCCGCCTATTCCTATATGGCCTTGATTCCATTGATTCAGCCACCACTGATGAGATTGCTCACAACCAAGAAAGAACGTGAGATTAAAATGGAACAGTTACGAAGCGTATCCAAGCTTGAGAAAATCTGCTTCCCGGTTGCAGTTACCGTATTATGCGTACTGCTTCTGCCGTCAGTTGCTCCCTTGATTGGAATGCTGATGCTCGGCAATATCTTCCGTGAATCCGGTGTTGTGGAACGTATCTCGGATACCGCACAAAACGCCCTAATTAATATTGTAACCATTTTCCTTGGTGTAACCGTAGGAGCTACCGCAGTCGGCTCTGAATTCTTGAAACCGAAAACACTCGGAATCATATTCCTGGGCTTGGCAGCCTTTATATTCAGTACCATAGGCGGTCTACTGATTGGCAAGCTTATGTGTTGGATTACCAAGGGTAAAGTGAATCCACTGATCGGTTCTGCCGGTGTATCCGCAGTTCCTATGGCAGCTCGCGTATCTCAGGTAGAGGGTCAAAAAGCGAACCCCGGCAACTATCTTCTTATGTTCGCTATGGGTCCGAATGTTGCAGGTGTAATCGGCTCTGCAGTTGCAGCCGGAATCCTGTTATCACTCTTCGGCTAAATTAACTAAGGAACAATAAAAAGAAGGAAGGGTAATACCCTTCCTTCTTTTTTTATTCCAGATCGTCGAAATCGAAGGCGGCTGCCTTGGTGTAGTTCGTTACCTTGGCTTCGAAGAAATCTGTCTTCGTGCTGTTTAAGTTCGAGAAACCTTCGATCCAAGCCATCGGATTATCGATGATCTCCGGATACAGTTCTTCCAGGCCGATTGCTTTCAATCGCTGATTTCCGAGATATTTGATGTACTTATCAATCAGATCGTTATTCATACCCAGTATCTCATTATTCGTAACATATTGCCCCCAGGCAATCTCATGTTCCACACCGGTCCGCATCAAGTCCCGGATCTCACTAATGAATTCCGCAGTGAAAAGCTCCGGATTTTCTGTTCTAAGTTCCTTCAGAATGTTCTGGAACAGAACCAGATGCGTCACTTCATCTCGGTTAATATACTTAAAGATTGTACTGGTTGCAGTCATCTTTCCCTGTCTGGCAAGGGTATAGAAGAAACTGAACCCAGAATAAAAATAGATGCCCTCCAAGATATAATTGGCAACCACAGTACGCAGAAAATTCGAAGTGGAGGGTTCCTCATTGAACTTCTGGTAGATATTCGCTATGTATTGATTTCTCTTCAGAAGCTGCTTATCTTCACGCCACTCATCATAGATCTTGTCCCTGGTAACCGGATTCGTAACTGTGTCTAGGATATAGGAATAGCTCTGTGCATGAATCTCTTCCTGGAAAGCCTGTATATTAAGCAAGGAAGACACTTCCGGTGCTGTCACATATCGTGATAGATTCGGCAGATTCTCGCTTTGTATAGAGTCAAGGAAGTTAAGAAAGGAGATAATCTTGTCAAAAGCATTTCTCTCACCGTTGGTTAATAAGGGAAATTGCTTGATATCCTCATTCAATGATATCTCCTCCGGAATCCAGAAGTTATTCAGCATGGTACGGTAGAACATATTCGCCCAGCTATATTTAATTCGGTTCCATTCCCTCAGATTTGTCGTATTTCCGTTAATTAAGGTCTCCGTTCCCCGAAGTCCCTGTTCATTAAATATCTTTTTCTTATTCATCGTCCGCTCCCATTAATCCTTTCCATTCAAAATCTATTACTATTGCAGATATCCAATCAGATAATTTCCCTTCTCTGATTGATACCTTTAATACTTTCATTATAGCGTATTCTCCAATAAGATGTAATTCATTCCTGTCCTTCTTAGCTGGAGCAGCTGGTGCATTCGTCCATCTCTAAGGATTGGTTGCGTACATAGTAAATCGTCTTGACACCATTCTTCCAGGCTTCCATATAGAGATTTAAGATCTCTTTTGCCTTCACCTCCGGTGTAATATAGAGATTGAAGGATTGGGCCTGATCAATGTGCCTCTGTCTCACACCACAGGCTCTGATACTGTATAACTGATCAATCTGATGAGCCTCCTTGTAATACCAGAAGTTCTTACTGCTAAGGTCCGGTGCCGCCTTCGGTGTAAAGCTTCCCTTCTTCTCCTCAATGAAGAACTTCTTGAAGATCGGATCTATTCCTGCCGTCGTTCCGGCAATATTCGAAGTACTTCCGGTCGGTGCAACCGCCATGATATAACCGTTACGAACTCCGTATCTTCTCACGCTGTCCTTCAGCTCCAGCCACCGCTCGGAGTGATAGCCACGTCTCTCGAAGTACTTACCGGTCTCCCATTCTGAACCTTTGAATTCAGGATAAGCACCCTTCTCCTTCGCAAGCTCCATCGAAGCTTTTATTGCCTGATATGCAATCTCTTCAAACAGTCTATCTGCCTCAGTCAAATGTTCCTCACTCTCCCAGGCAATTCGGTTATTTGCCAAGTAGTGATGGTAACCACTGGTGCCAAGTCCAATAGCACGATATCGGTCACTGGTAATTCTCGCCTCAGCTACCGGGGTCTGGTTCAGCGTAATGACATTATCGAGCATTCGAATCTGGAGCGGTACTGTCTCCTTCAGCTCATCGATCGTCACTCGTCCGAGATTCACAGAATTCAGATTACAGGTAACCATATCACCGGATCTCAGTCTTCGTACCACTTCCTTCTTTCCACCAACTGTTTCTATCACTTCTTCGATTAGCTCCGATTCACTCACGTTCTGTGCAATCTCATGACAGAGGTTCGAAGCATAGATCATCCCGGCATGCTTATTCGGGTTTGCCTGATTCACGGTATCACGGAAGAATAGGAAAGGCGTTCCGGTCTCGACCGCACTTTTCATTACTCTCTTCATCACTTCAAGTGCCGGCACTGTGATTCGCTCCAGTTTCTCGTTTGCCTCACACTCAAGATATTTCTGCGTAAAGGAGCTCTTATTCTCTTCATCATAGAAGTCCTCCAGTTGATACCCCATAACCTTTCCAACTATGTAAGGATCAAACAAGGACCAATCCTGTCTCGCTTCCAACCGCTCCATGAAGAGATTCGGAATGCTGAGCGCGGGGAAGATATCATGAGCTTTTCTACGATCGTCTCCATTATTGGTTCTCAGATCAAGGAATTCATATAGATCCGAATGCCAGATATCCAGGGTAATCGAAGCACCGCCCTTCCTTCTACCAAGTTGATCTACCGCTACCGCTGTATCATTATATAAGCGTATCCAGGGGATTACACCACCAGAAGCATTCTTATAGCCTCTGATCTCACTGTTGAGTGCTCTCACTTTCCCCATATAGATGCCGAGTGCTCCTCCGTGCTTGGATACTGCAGAGAACTTCTGATTAACATCATAGATGGACCACAGATTGTCACCTACCACAGAGATAAAACAGCTGCTTAATTGATGGAAGGGCGTTCCTGCACTGGCCAGTGTCGGTGTTGCTGTTGTCATCTTCAATTCACTTAAGACATCATAAAACCGCTTCGCATACTCCAGCTTATGATCGCCTTCCGGAATTGCCAGATGCATTGCGATCGCCATAAATCGTTCCTGTGGCAATTCCAATACTTCCTTCTGAAAACCACGGATCAGATAACGATCTGCCAACAGTTTCAAGCCCTCATAGTTGAACAAAAGATCTCGTTCTGCTTTGATATAGTTCCCTAATTCTCTGATCTGTTCCTCGGAATACTCCTTTAAGAGAAAATCTCCATAATATTGAAGTTCCACCAGCTTATGAACCAGTGTTGGAAAATCCCCGTAGCCAAAGTGATGATAGCCGCGGTTGATCGCCGCTTCCTTATATAAATCGGACATCAGCAGTCTTGCTGCAGCATATTGCCAATTGATGTTAGTGGTCTTAACAACATTCCCCTGACTGTCCTTGGTTGTCTGTATCATTTTCTCAATCGCTGTCTGAATCAGTATCTTCTGAATCTCCTTCGTGCTCATGCCATCCCGGAACTGAATATTTGAATCCATCTCAAGTTCAAAAGGGTCGCAACCCTCTAATCCGTCACAGACATAAGCAACCATCTTCTTGGTCTTCTCTACATAGAGAGGTTCTAACCGTCCGTCTCGCTTTTTGATCATAATATCCATATCATACCCTCCACCCATAAAGTAATACACCAGTAATAGTAACCATTACTAGTATTCTATACCATATTTAGTAATTTGGCTAGAGGGAATTTTATTTTTAGATAATAATTTTCTTTCAACTTCTGTGATCTTCTTTCAAGATAGAAGATTGTTATTCATTTATGTTACAACAAAACAAAAGGATGTTCTCAGATCCTTTCATGAGGATCAAAGAACACCCTTGGCAGGATTAAAGTGTCAAAAGCACCTTCGGTGCTTTCCTGCTGCGAGACAATGTATTGTAAGCAAGCTAACAATGGTAAAGTTGCTTTTTAGTGTATGCTTGCTTACAATACATTATCTTGCAGTAGGAAGAGTGCATAGCACTCTTTGACACTTTAATCTATATAGTTAATGAATACATTTTACATCACTGAATACCTTTGAATTTAACATGTTACCGGAACAAGTGCTTCCTCATGTCTTTCCGACTGATGTATATAATACTATCTACTTGGTTTCTCAGTTACCTTTGGCTCATCCTTCGGTTTACTTTCCGTACCCGGAAGCTCATATACTACAACAGCAACTCCGCGTTTAATATTCTCGAACATCTTCTTTGCAGCCTTGGGTGGCATATTAATGCAGCCATGAGAGCCTCTGGTTAGATAGATATCTTTACCGAATTCATCACGCCATACTGCATCGTGGAAACCAATATTCTTGTTAAAGGGCATCCAGTATTTCACGGGTGTCTCATAATCTTCACCTACCAGAGTGGCATCGTTCTCCTTGTATTGTACCGGATAAGTACCAACCGGTGTGCCAAACTCCTTGGACACATTACCGGACACAAAATCCGATTCCAAAACCAATTCACCATCTTTATAGAAGAAAAGATGTTGTGCGGTAAGATTAACCTCAACATAAGTTTTGCCAATATCGTCCTTGCCATATTGCTGTGCTGTCTGGAAATAGACCGGCTTCTTCACCGTCTGTTCTCCATTCAGAATAAGTTCTGTCAGTTCCTTTACCTCGGAGACCCGATCCAGCCACCAGCCATAATCTCCGCCTTCTACCTTGATTTCCTTCCCGTAAGAGGTGGAGAAGGTTCGAGCCCGACCAAAGGTATTATATGTTTTACCAATATAATCAACGTATTCCTTCACCTTGTCCGGATTGAGTGTCACATTATAATTATCATCAAGACTCAGCCATTCACTAATCTTGGTACCATCCAAAATCTCTGTTGCATCGCCAAATTCATAAGTTATCTTCGCTCCGGTGATCAGGTCTAGTTCTGTCATCGCAGCCGTCAGTTTGGTATCCGCTGCTGTAACCTGAGGTTTCTCATAACAGTCCGCATCCTCCAAGGACAGTACCGGTTGTAAGGTATTAATTGCTTCCTCCACCGCCGGATACAGTTTCTCTTTCAGCACGTTCGCTCCCGGTTCTTCCGGCATTATTACAAATCCGTTCTCACCATAGGTAATCGTGGCATTCACCGGCGAGATCATATTCTCCGGTTTTAAACCATTCATGATATCAATATAATTCTTCAATAAAGCATCATCATAGGTCAGCATCGTTCCTATTTCCAACTCCTGTGTACGAAAGAATGCAGTTGGCCATAAGAAGCTGTTTTGCTGAGTGATCAGATCTGACATGCTCTTATCAAATTCTGTATGTAGGTTGATGCTCTCACCATAAATTGTATCCGTAATTCCATTTCTCTGCTGAACCTCCAGCTGATATGCAGCTACCTGTTCATTGATTGCTTTTTCTGCCTGCGCTACGTTCATATTCGAAGTATCTACTCCGTTCACAATCGTATTGCCAAAGAAATGATCATTATAATAAAATGCAAAGATCATATATACTGCAAGTACTGCAAACAGAACTCCTGCGTCAACAAGCAGAATCCAAAGCATTTTCTTGTTGCGTTTGCGCCTGCGCGGCTTCGATGTGCTTTGCCTATTATTTTTACTTGATTTACTCAATGTTTTTTCAGCCATATTTTATCCTCGTATAACTTTGTTATTGTATTTGCTAATTCATGATATCATACCATACAATTATGTTTACTTTAAGTCAAAATTTTTACAAATTTCTTAAATTATGTTAATAACCCTCGGAACTATCCGCTCATTCTTGTAACAACTGTTCTTCCACCAGTACTTCCCCGGTTGTCTCTTCCTCAAGCCACGGCAGGTTCCTCTCAACCAGCTCCTCCTGGTCTTTTCCCAACTTCTCGATATGATCCTGAAGCCTTTCCACGACCATGTCCCGAATCTCTATCGTCTTTCTTCCGGCATATTCCTCGTAAGGAATTGCTTTGAGAAAATGTACCTGAGTCCGGACTCTTCGCAGCGAGTTGATACTAAAGGGCTTGTAGGAATCATATACTACTACGGGTACAATGGGACACTTAGCCCGTTCGGCACATTTGAAGCTTCCCACCTTGAATTCCTGAAGTCGGTTTTTATTATCCTTGTAACCGCCTTCCGGAAAGATCAGATAGCGCCTGCCCGCCTTAACTTCTTCCGTCACGGCATTCATTACTGCTACCTGCTGCCTGATATCTTCAAAATCTAGACGTTTCGCCCGGATTAAATCAACAAATTGAGTAGTAACTATGGGCTGCGACTGCTTCTTTGCAATTATTAAAGTACAGGGCTTCTTATGACCAAACATAACACCTAGGGCATCGTACTTTCCCTGATGGTTGGCATACATTATGTATCCACCTTCCTGTGGAAGATTCTCTGTGCCTGTGATATAGGTTTCAATCCGCCCGTTATTCTTAATCAGCCTTACTACCTTCATAGCCAACTCATAACAATCCATTTCCGAATAATTCTCCGGATGGCGATAATATTTCTTCATTTGATATATATATATAGGAATCACGTACAGACCCCTTAATATTACATATACAAAACGCAGCATTCCTATCACTTCCATTTCTTATAATTAGTATTAGATGACCCTCTGATACCATGATAACCCAGTCGAGGGTTTTCGTCCAGAATATAAATTATAATCTCTTGTTTGTATTATCATATAAAAAGATTAGTCGCCATATGACAAAGGAGGTATCAGATTTCACATTTACTTTATCTTATACATCCGATATAATAGGCTGATGATAACAGGATAATGTCAGATTTACGATAAGAAAGGTAGTTTACATAGATATGAAGAAACCATTTGAAAGAATATTTGACGAGGCTGCTCTGCTGCCTAAGATACGTCGAAGCATCTACCTCATGACACTGGGAAATACATTCGGAACCATCTGGGGTGTAATCAGTGGCGGCGGTAGCTCCTCACTTACCGGTTATGCCGGTTATCTTGGTGCAGGTGATTTTGTATATGGATTACTAACTGCAATTCCTCTTGCCGCAGCACTGTTGCAGATACCCTTCGCGACCTTAGTCAGCCGTACACAAAAAAGAAAAAAATATATGATGACCTATGGTCTTTTCTCCAGATTATTATGGATTATCGTCGGCTTGATTCCCTTCTTTATTCCGGCAAGCCAATCCTCCTTAAGATTATGGTCTGTTATTCTCTTGATTGGCATTTCTTCTGCCTTCAGCTCATTCATCAATGTTAGCTGGATGCCCTGGATGGCAGATCTGGTACCAGTGCAGATTCGAGGACGATGGCTGTCCAAGCGAGATGGTATCACATCCATCGCAAGTGTTACCATGGGTCTTGTTGTTGCCGGGATTCTTGACCGAATGTCGGGGTATATGGGTTACACCATCGTCTTTGTGATAGCCGGAGTTCTGGGTATCCTTGATATGATCACGTTCCTTTTTATGGAAGAGGTATATAACACACCCCCAGTACAACTGAAGCTTATTCCTGTCTTAAAACAAGTTTTTCAGAATAAGCCATTTTTCAAATTCATGCTCTTCTGGACCGCGTGGAGTTTCACCGCCAATATGTCAGGCTCCTATCTGGCCAGATATGCTCTGACCGAGATGGGCTTAAGCTATATGCAATTCACTCTATGTAGTCAGGTTACCGCTGCTGCCATCACCGTGTTAGTAGTTTCCCATTGGGGAAGACTGTTGGATCACTTCGGAAGCAAGCCGGTGCTCTGGTGTACTTGTGTCGTTGCTGCCTTAACACCGTTATTTTTCCTCTTCTCCACTTATGGCAGCATCTGGCCTACCCTACTTCACAACTTAATCGGAGCAGCGTTCTGGAGTGGAGCTAATCTTGCTGCAACCAGCCTTCAGCTCTCCTCCTCACCGGATGAACAGCGTCCTTCCTATGTGGCGGTCTTCTCCTGTATTACCTCCTTGTTTGGTTCCTTCTTAGGTATCCTGACCGGAGGAGCTATCCTGGAAGGTATTCATTCCAGTACAGTTATAAGCTCATTTATCCCGGATCGATATAAATTCATGATCGCGATCTCGGTTATTCTTCGTATTGCTTCGGTATTCATCATTATTCCGATGCTGGATAACAGCAGTGAATATACGCTGACCGGCATGTTCCGGGAGCTATCGATGCGAATGAATGCCAAGAGGGGTTATCTTGTCTATTGGTGGAACAGACGCAAAGAACGTTAGTCCTATCTGTCTGAAAGAGAATGATAAATCTTTTCCTTACAACAAACAGCACTCCATTCGTCCTGGAGTGCTGTTCGATTCTATCTTAGTCCACCTTGAATTATATCACCTTAACTTATTACCCCTTGAATTAATCCACGTTGATTAGGCCTGCACTCTCAATCATCTGCTTACCTTCCTCAGATTTAATATATTCAAAGAATTTTTGAACGAGTTCGCTCTGATCTGCAATCTCGCCCTTCGTAGCCATTACAAACGGACGGCTTAAGAAGTAACTTCCAGCTTTAATATTCTCTGCGGTAGGAGCAACTCCTTCCAAAGTAAATGCATGTACGCTGTCATCTAATACATCAAGGGATACATATCCAATTGCGCCGGGTGTAGAAGCAACCTTTGCCATAACACCACCGGTGCTGTTGATCTCATTAGAGTACTTACATAAATCTACGATTTCAAGCAGCTCTTCGAATGCACCTCTGGTACCGGAGCCGGACTCTCTTCCGACTACAACGATTGGCTGATCTGCTCCACCTACCTCGCTCCAGTTCACAATTTCTCCGGTATAGATCTTCTTCAATTGATCCTTGGTCAGATTAGTTGCTTTATTGGTCAGGTCAGTGATTGCTGCAATACCGTCGATAGCAACGATATTTTCTACTGCTCCCTGTGATGTCTCGGTATCCTTCAGAGATCTGGAAGCGTTACCAATCTGGGCGGTTCCGGCCAGTAAAGCTTCGATGCCGGCACTTGATCCGATAAACTCTGCCTGTACTGTTACATCCGGGTATTTCGCCATAAAAGACTCTGCTGCAACATTCGCTAACTTTTCCATGGATGTGGATCCTGACATTAATAAGGTTCCGCTTAATGCCGGAGTTTCTGCTGCCGGTGCAGTTGTATCTGTATTGGTTGCTGCATCTGCCTGATTGGATGCCTGTGTATTTGTAGTATTTGTCTCCTCTGTCTTAGCTCCACAAGCTGTGAATGCTCCTGCTATCAAAAGGCAGGTAAGTAATAATGCTGCTATTGCTCTAAATTTTTTCATGATATTTCTCCTTTTTCTTTTCTTAGCCGATATGGCTTGGATTTCATTTTTCTCTCTCTTTGACAATATTAATTTATCATTTTGAGTAAAAAGAAGATATCATGATTTGGTTCAGATCATGTTAACAATACGTAAAGTCCACTCAATCATAATTCTATAATAAAACGGTATCCGACATTGCGGATAGTCTTGATACAACCTGCTCCTGCCTCCCCTAATTTCTGTCTCAGGCTACGGATATGAATGTCCAGTGTCCTTGATTTCTTATTATATTCATAGCCCCACACCCGGTTGATAATCTCATCCCGGTAGACGATCCTC
>JAGFXQ010000311.1 GCA_017861355.1 Bacillota bacterium | reverse complement strand
AGACACCTCCCTTTTTGTGTAAAAGGGAATTGACCTTAAGTAAAAATTAAGGATTTCTGGGTTGTCACAAACAGGAAAAGAATGGTAGAATATAGAAGAGGTTATATTTTACATTATGAGTTCATATATAAAATATCAAAATGGCAGGTAAATGAAAGTTATCTGCTGTATGCACATTCGGTAAAGTTGATAAGTTTCGCAATTATATGGATAGATTGGTTATTAGGGGGAGAAATATGTGGGAAACTGAGACAGAGTATAAGGCACTACAGAAAGAAACTGTTGCACATCCGTGGCTTCGCTTTTTCGCCAGGATGCTGGATTTAAATTTGACCCTCGTGCTATGGAAGGCTTTTTCAGCATTACTGCTTCACTACAATTCGAGTAACGTTTTCCTAGGATCATTATATGACAGTTATATCGCGTTCTTCCTTCTTCTGATGATGGAACCACTCTTATTATCGACCTGGGGTACGACACCGGGGAAGAAACTGTTTGGACTAGTAATCAGAGATACCTCTGGCAATAAATTAACGTATAAGAAAGCACTCGCACGGACCTGGGGCGTATTCGGCGCCGGGTACGGATATAACATTCCAATCTATAGTCTGGTGCGCTTATATCAATCGTATAAGCAATGCTCCATAGCAGAACCGCTGTCTTGGGAAGAAGACACTTCTTATAGCATTAAGAATACAAAGTATTATCGTCGAATTATTTATGCTAATATTTTTTTGTTGTTGATTGGAATCGCATATATCATTGGATTGCAAGCCGTAATGCCAATTCACCGTGGAGAGCTGACCTCCGCACAATATGCCGAGAACTGCAATACATATATGAAGTTTATAGGCTATGGTACGTTTATGAAATTGGATGATACAGGGAACTGGGTCGATAAGAACCCAAACCTTCTGACTTATAGCGAGCTCCCTCCGCACAAGATCATAGTCAAAGACGGTAAGGTAATCGGAATAGAGCTTGAAGTAGAGATTAAGGACGGAGACTTAGTTTCTAGTTATCAGAATCAACAATGGATCGCCATAATGGGATTTGTGGCAGCACAAAGAGAAATGAACTGCTTTCGGATAAGTGCAAGTGACCTTGTCAAAGCAGTTCAGAAGCCCTTCGAGAATTACACGGAATATGAAGCCGGTATCCGGGTGAAAAATGAGATAGAATATACTGATTACAGCATGAGTGAGGGGTTACTTTTCCCAACCGGTGAGAATCCCTATTTTCATATGCGATTTACACTGGAGAGGATGGATTAACCAGAAGATTGCTATGGATGCAAATAGAGTTGAAGATAATTTATTGTTTCGATCGTTAAATAATAATGGAGTTCATGACATAAAGTTGTTATAATGGAGCTATTCGTAATATGATGTACAATCTTAAAGGAGAGTGTGAGATAAATAGCATCATACTACCATGATTAAAAAAGGAAGGCGTGGGTAACAGAATATGTTGATTGAAATTATTAAAGCGATCATTATAGGAATTATTGAGGGAATCACCGAGTGGCTGCCGATCAGCAGTACCGGACATATGATTTTAGCAGAGCAGTTCATACATTTTAATGCAACGGATGAATTCATGGAGATGTTCCGAGTGGTCATCCAACTCGGTGCGATTATGGCAGTTGTATTACTTTATTTTAAGAAGCTCAATCCTTTCGCGTTAAGCAAATCCAAACAGGAGAAGCTTGCTACCTGGGATATGTGGTTCAAGGTACTGGTCGGATGTGTCCCGGCAGCGATTTTGGGTATTTTATTCGATGATTGGTTCGATGCACACTTCTACAATTATCAGACAGTTGCGGTAACTTTAATCATCTACGGTATCTTATTTATCGTTGTTGAGATGCGCAATAAGGGAAAGAAAGCGAAGATTACTAATTTTACTGAGTTAACTTATACCACAGCACTGATCATCGGTGTTTTCCAGATCTTAGCCTTAATTCCGGGCACCTCCCGTTCCGGAGCCACCATTCTGGGAGCTATCTTACTAGGAACCTCCAGGTATGTTGCTGCTGAATACTCCTTCTTTTTATCCATTCCGGTCATGTTCGGAGCAAGCCTTCTTAAGGTGGTCAAATTCGGATTTCACTTTACAAATACGGAGCTTGCGATTCTATGCACCGGTATGTTGGTTGCCTTCGTGGTATCGGTCATCGCAATTCGCTTCCTGATCGGTTTCATTAAGAAGAATGACTTTACTGCGTTTGGTTGGTATCGAATCGTCTTGGGAGCAATTGTTCTTGGATACTTCGCTTTTATTGGATAAGCATACACTAGTCAAAGTTATGGTGTGTCGCAATTCTATAAGGTGCCATAAATAAATAGGGATGGTGTAAAACCGGAACCTCAAGCCTTCATAATTAATTTGAGCTTGAGATGATTGGCTTTACACCATCCCTTTGTAGTGTCATTATTTCTCGGAGCGGTGTTTCTCATTCTTGCCTTCGTGAACACCGATGACCTGTCCATTTTCAATACCTACATCTGCATTCTCTTTCGGCTTCATTTTCCGAAGCTCCGTATTGCTTTTCTCATGGTCCTTAATTCTGTTCTTGTTGTTATCCATAAGTGACTCCTTTCTTGTGGGGATTTCGAATGACTATTACGAAACCATTTTAAATGGATTTTAACTTCAATTCCTTGAATAGTATCTGCAAAGAAGAGTAAATTATAGCGTGAAAATCCATTTTACAAGTAAAAGAGATATACATTTTCCCGGGATTGTTATATAATTGCACATAAACTACAAGAAATTACCGATTGGAGATAAGTCAGCAGTGAGGGTTCCTATCGTTCCTCTTACTTAGTGAATCCGGTGAATAAATTGTTTGTGCATGACCGAAAATGAGGGATATTATGATACGTACTAGAGAGAATAAAAATGGAATAACTGAGGGAGTAATCTGGAAACAGCTTCTTGTTTTTTTCTTTCCGCTGTTATTCGGAACTTTTTTTCAACAACTATATAATACCGCGGACGCAGTGGTGGTAGGGCGTTTTGCAGGTAAAGAGGCATTGTCTGCAGTAGGAGGAACGACAGGCACAATAATCAATGTATTTGTCGGTTTTTTCATTGGAATCTCCACCGGAGCCACGGTTACCATATCGCAGTATTATGGTGGAAGGAATGAGAAAGAGGTTAACAAGGCGGTGCATACAGCGATTGCTATGGCAATTGTAGGTGGCGCTGTAATTATGTTGATCGGTCTGGTTGGTGCGCCAACTGCACTCCGCTTAATGGGAACCCCGGAAGAGATTATGCCCTACTCTCTAACCTATATTCGAATATACTTTGGAGGTATGATTGCGAATCTGGTTTATAATGTGGGGGCTGGCATCCTGCGTGCAATCGGTGACTCAAGAAAGCCGCTATACTATCTTATTATCAGCTGTTTTCTCAACATTGTGTTGGATCTGCTGTTCGTTATTGAGTTCCATTGGGATGTTATGGGAGTAGCGGTAGCGACCGTGATCTCTCAGATATGCAGCGCAGTCTTAGTATGTATTACTCTGATGAGAACGAAGGATTGCTATCAGCTTAGGTTGAAGGAGATTCGTTTCCATAAGGAATTGTTAAAGAAGATTATTCGGATCGGACTGCCGGCTGGTTTCCAATCCTTGATGTATAGTTCCTCGAATGTTATCATACAGGCGAATATGAACGGCTTTGGTACCGATACGATTGCTGCCTGGACAGCCTTTGGTAAGATTGATGGTATCTTCTGGATGACGATGAATGCCTTTGGCATCTCCATAACGACCTTTGCCGGACAGAATTATGGTGCAGGTCACTATGCGCGAGTGCGCAGAGGCGCCAAAGTATGTCTTCGCATGGCCCTGTCGGTAGCGGCCGGTTTGAGCATCTTGCTTTATTTCGGCGGTCCTTACATCTATTGGCTCTTTACTACGGATGCCCAGGTAATCGAGAAGGGAATGACGATATTGCAGATCATGGTTCCAACCTTCTGGACTTATGTATTTATTGAGATCTATTCCGGTACCCTGAGAGGAATGGGAGATGCCTTAGTCCCGATGCTTTTGACCAGCATAGGTGTATGTGCTCTTCGAGTACTTTGGCTGTTTATTGTAGTACCAATAAGGCCGGAGATTAGTACAGTCGTCTTTAGCTATCCGATTACCTGGATCGTAACCTCGCTCTTGTTTATCATTTATTATCAGTATTATACGAAGCGCAATCTGCCGCAACAGATAGCATAAATCGACTATGAAAGTGATCCGTCCATGGGTGTGAGCCCGTATAGATAGAAAGACTAACTATTAAAAGTCAAGTCTAAAACTGATATTTTTTAAATGAAATACAGAAATATATTTCAAACACATTTGAACATTGAAAACTGCAT
>JAGFXQ010000310.1 GCA_017861355.1 Bacillota bacterium | reverse complement strand
TGCTGTATATAGGTATATGAATCCGGATTATCTCGAGGATTTCGATGATGATTTCGATGATTACGAGGATGACACAGAAACAGGAGCAGAGGAAGAACCGGCCGCAGCCACTTCCGAAGAATAATTAATACAGTTTGATTCTAATAGGGCTGTCGCATAAAGACACCGACACGAAATAAGGGACTATCCACTTACCTCACACACAGGTTGACGTACACCCTACGGTTTTCGTATGCCTTCATCGAACATAAATGTTCGCTGATATGGCATACAGAAACCGTAAGCTGTTCGTCAAACAGTGCATTATGGTAAGTAGATAGTCCCTTCTTTCGTAATTTATACATTGAACGACAGCCTGCCAAATTTTATTATTATTTCTTTGCTGCTTTTTCTGCAAATTTGGTGGTTACTATTTCATCATACGGAACTCTCTTGGTCAGTTCTCCGGCATCATCGAGAATATCCTGTAATAAGGTGAGGCTTCCTTCTTCGAAGATCAGATTATCCTTCCAGGTGTTTTGATCATAATATCTGGTTACAATCAATACGAGCTTTTCACGGTCTGTCTCGGCAAACTGAGGCTGAATCACATCTGCTATTTCTTCCGGAGTATGTGTCGCAACAAAGTCAATTCCCTTCTGAACCGCATTGGTAAAGCTTTGGACCACATTCTCATGTTTCTCCAGATAGCTCTTCTTCACAGAGAAGGAGGTGTAGGGTACTTTACCACTCTCCACTCCAAGAGATGCCACTACTTTTCCCATGTCCTCCAGTTCCAGACCGGTTGCGGCGGGTTCGAATTCTATTGTATAATCCGCTTGCCCCGAAGAGAAAGCCTGAGAGGTCAGACCGAAGTCGATATTTTGTATAATCGTCAAATCTTTCTTCGGATCAATCCCCTGTTTCTTCAGGATATATTCGAATACCATCTCTGGCATTCCGCCTGCTCTTCCTCCGATTACCGTCTTTCCCTTGACATTATCCCAAGAGAAATCCTCCTTAAGATCACGACTGACAAGGAAGTTCCCTGCTCTCTGTGTCAATTGTGCAAAGTTCACTACATAATCCTCTGCACCCTCGTTATATACGTAGATTGAGGCTTCTGCGCCCATGAAGCCGATATCGCAATCTCCGGCAAGCAGAGCAGTCATCGTCTTGTCAGCTCCAAGACCATTGACCAACTTCACTTTTAAGCCTTCCTCCTCAAAGTATCCCTTCTCAAATGCAACATACATTGGTGCATAGAAAATGGAGTGAGCTACCTCATTTAGCGTGATTTCTGTTAGTCCAGTACTGCTTTTACAACCCGAAAACATCGTTATGACCAGGGTAAGAACGGCTAGTACACTTATGAATTTACGTTTCATAACATCCTCCGAAGAATATCATTACCTTTATAGTATATTCGGAGGGTTGTTAATATTGTGCCTGTATTATTCTATTCTTCTGCTTTCTTCTGTTCATCAAGGTTGTATACTATAGATCATAATTAAATCAATGTTCAAATGCTATATTGATTTCAATTGGAATCTGGTCTGCAGTCAACCGGATGCACAACACTTGACTAGAGCTCATTTTAATTGTTATATCATCTCCAAACAGTACTGCCGGGGTTGAAATGTCAATATGTATCCCTTGTCCAAAGAATATGGTTGCTGCATTTGCGGTTAGCATATTCGCTAGTTCCGAAAGGGCACTTTGCGCCATTTCATCAAATTCATTGATTGGCATTCCCATCATCATCGTGGAAGCAACGTTCTTTGCACCTTCCAAATCAATACAATAGACGACATTTCCCTTGATCGCACCTACGATTCCGACGATAATAACAACTCCTGCCTTCTTGATTTCCTGTTTTTCTACACTTACGTTCGTCTTATTCACATTTTGAAAGCCCAGCTGCGGCATTACTGATGTGAAAGCTTCCAGAAACGGATTAACATATTTTACATCCAATTATCTTCACCCCTTTGAAATCCGGCATTCAGAAGTATTTCTCCATATACTGTCTCTGCCAAAGCAATGGTTGTAGCGTATCTCGGTGCTGATATTCGTACTTTTTCACCGTACAATGTAGTTGGAGGAGCTACACGAAGTCCGTAAGCTTTATTCTTTTTGTTTAATACTGAGCAGGCATTACCCGAAATAATATTGGTAAACTCACCAAGAATCGCAATGATTTCATTCGTATCCTTAGGCTCCTTACGCAATATTGCTGCTGCCAGTTTTCTTGCAGTCTCGGTTGACAGATCAATGAGCATTCTACCCGAGAAGCGCCCTATAATTCCGATGATAATAGTCAATCCTTCCGATTCCTGTTCTGTCTCAAAGTGATATTCTTTTTTGTATGTAAGGAGTGTTTTTGTCATTTTATTCATGCCATCCATTAAAGATTCCTTGAACGCAGCAAAATATTCCGTCTTTAAAGACAAGTACAGCTCATCCGATGCCATGACCCTTCCTATGGCTGTGATCAGTTCATCCTCATCAACGGGTTTTTGTATATATCCGGATACTTTATTTTCTTTTGCCTGTTTCACAATCTCATCGTCCATCATAGAGCTAATCACGATTACTTTGATATTCTTGTCAATACTATGTATCGCACGGGTACATTCAAGACCATCTGTACCGGGCAAGGTCATATCCATTGTAACCAAATCCGGTCGTGTTGCACTGATTACCTCTTTCACTTCTTCCAGTGTACCGGCTTCACCAACCACCTCGAACCCATGCTCTTCCAGAATGTTACGAATAAAAGCGATCGAAAATGAAGAATCATCAACAATTACAATTCGAATAGCAGACATAATCTATCACACCCTTTCTTAATATAATTTCAGAATACTACACTTTTATAGAAAAGTCACTATCCGGTCCAATATATTCTATCTTTTTCGACATTTTACAACAAATCAAGTGGTTACCTTTATCCGTTACATCATTATTTCATTCGAAAAAGGGAGGTCTGTGAAGACCTCCCTTTCTCATATAATTACATTCGTTTACTCTCCAGATTACTGCTGCTTCTCTCCCAAAGTGATCTTCAGCACTTTCTCAACATAGGAGCCACCGTCAAGAACTTGAATTGTTAGGTCAACGGTCTGACCTGCTTTCTTGTAACTAAGAGCATTTTTCAAATCATCTATTTTCTCAATCTTACTGCCATCTAATCCAGTGATAATATCTCCCTGCATCAGACCTGCTTTCTCAGCGGGCGAATCCTTTACCACACCATTTACATAGATACCGATTGGCATATTGAAGCGTTGTGAATAGATGTCCGTAACTTCCTGTGCTGTTGAAGAATCTATACCGAGGAAGCCTTGATCCTTGACTGCGATTACTTCACGGTTCATCAGTTCATTTATCATAGGAAGAGCATTCGAGATTGGGATTGCATAACCCATTCCTTCTACTTCCTGAGATGCAAATTTGACTGAGTTGATACCGATTACTTCTCCTGCAGTGTTAAGTAGAGCACCACCGCTGTTACCGGGATTGATGGCTGCGTCTGTCTGGAGCAGGGTCATCGTCTGATTATCAATCGTTACTTCTCTATTCACTGCACTTACATATCCAACCGTTACTGACTGTCCATATCCCAGTGCATTACCGATTGCAATTACCATCTCACCGGGTACCATAGCATTCGAATCACCGAGTGTTGCAGATTTGATGGTTGATGCCGTTTCCTTTGATAAGCTGTTACTATCTACGGTAAGCACCGCAAGGTCTGCGTTTGCATCTGAACCCTTTACCGTTGCGGAAGCCTTTGACCCATCCGCGAAGACAATCTCAATCTCGGTAGCTCCGTTAATAACATGATTATTGGTAACGATTAATAATTCCGAGCCATTCTGTCCGATAATGATACCGGATCCGCTTCCTTCTGATTGCTGATCATATTCTCGTCCAAAGAAATCCTGGGTCGTAACGGTTGCTTTTGAATTAATCGCAACGATGGAAGGCATAACCTTCTCTACGACATCCGATACATCGGTGACTACTGAATCAGAAGTGTTGCTCGTGGGTTTAATTGTGTCCTTGGAACCTGTATTTTGAGTCACTTCTGCGATCGCCAGTTTATTGTTGTTGTTACTTGAGCCAATCTTCGAAGCATCTGGCCAAGCGATCATGTAGTAACCCTGAAATGCTATTCCGGCGATCAAACCGAAGGCTACTGCCGCTGCGGTCAGACCCATTACCTTACCGAAGCCCCGCTTCTTTTTCAGTTTACCTTTTCCATTCCCCGTAAAGTTATTGACTGTATTGGTCGCATAACCTTGTTCATACCCTATATTACTGTATGAATTATTCGGATTGCTGCTTTGATTCATGTATTGGTTATATTGTGTTCCGTTTGCTTCGGTATTGGTCGTCTGATACGGAGTACCGCTCGGACTTTCATTACTATTCCTAGTTTCATTACTCATATTTTCTCTGTTCTGACTTTCATTGTTCTGACTTTCATAGTTCATGCTTTCTTTGTTATCAAATTCGTTATTCATATAAACTCTCCTTTCAAAAACGTATCTAGATGTTAGCGATCAGGTTTCCCTGTAATCTCCTTTTGATAAAGATAGTTTATCAATAAATTATGTTCACTTTGTGTTCTGTTTTTGAAAATACTATGAAGAATTTCATGCATTTATGATGAATAAAACTTCTCAATGTGCCTATTTACGCTGTTTAAGCTTGAATCGGGACGTAACAGCCGAGAATCTTCATCTCAATTGCTTCTTCTTTAATACAATG
>JAGFXQ010000004.1 GCA_017861355.1 Bacillota bacterium | reverse complement strand
CATGAAAAAAGAAGGATGTCTATGGCATCCTTCTTTTGATTTTAATCCATACTTCTTAAAATATCTGCGAGCTATATTTTGTATAGAACGTTTACAATTTCTATTCGATTTCGGAATATTATAGTATTTGCTGATGAGGCCATCTTAGCTCTATGATAAATTGGTCCTTCTCAATTCGCGCATCGATCTGACCCTTCATCTTCTGCGTAAGTGTCTTGGTGATGGTTAAGCCTAGTCCACTGCTCTGGCTATTTCTGGATGGGTCACCGGTATAAAATCGTTCGAAGATTCGATTAATCTCTTCCTCGGTCAGACCGGAATTGTCATTGATAAACTGGAGGCAGCAGCTGTCCTTTGTACTGCTTTGCTTAATGATGAACTGCCAATTTGCATACTTAAGAGCATTTTGAATGAGATTATTCAGGATACGCTCAAACTGTATCTTATCTACGATGATGTAACAGGGCTTTTCCTCCAGGTTCACTTCAACTTCGATAGCACGTTTTTCAAAATCCAGATAATAAGCCACAATGGCTTCTTTTATCATATTTTGCACCGGAAGGGAAGTGAGTGTCAGAGGATAATCATCGGCTTCGATACGGGAAATTTCATAGAAATCCTGAATGAAGCCTTGCAATACCTTGGCTCGCTTTCGGATGATACCGAGATATTCCTCACGTTCTTTCGTGGAAGAATCTGCATCTTCGATTAAATCCAGATAACCAAGGATGGAGGTCAGCGGTGTCCGAAGATCATGGGAGATGTTCTCTATTTCCTGACGGATCTGTTGCTCACGCCTCTGAAAGTGGATACGTTCCGTCTGTCTTGCGGCATAAATAAGATTAATACGTCCGAGCAGCCGTTCGAGACTTCTCATCATGGAGATCGATTTCAACTGCCGGTTCTGCTCCGGCTGGTCTTCAATCTCTATCATATCTTCAGTGGTCTGCTGCAGCGCCCTATGGATAAAATAAAGGCGCGCAGCTAAGAGAAGTACCAACAGGAATAAAAGTATGCAGATATATTGCATCACTGCGTCACCTCGCTTTCATAATATCAATATAGTAGGATTAAAGTATCAAAGGTGCTGCGCACTCTTCCTAATACAATATATTGCTATTGTAAGAACACTTACAATTGTAAGAGTACTTACAATTGTAAGCACTCTTACAAAGCAATAATTGTATCAGGAAAGCACCGAAGGTGCTTTCGATACTTTAATCTTATTATTTAATCTCTTTCTTACAAAATACTACATAGCCGATCAGCACAAACAGAAGCATTTGAGCGATTCCGTAGATCCAGTAATTAGCGTAACCCGTGGTACCTGCCCAAGGGAGAATAAGCTGATATTTCTCATTATCAAAACCCATATTACTGATCAGATTCCAGGGAAGCAACTTAGCTAGATTCTGAAAGAACTCGAACTTCATGCCCAGGAAGTTGCTTACCAGAGGAAATGCCAGCATAACACCGAGGATCGATGTAAGTGCTCCGCCGGTACCTTCGATTATGAACAGGAAGCAGTTGGTCGTTGCCAAGGCAAAGAGAAAGATGGGAAGAGCTACAACGCAGGCGCGAATCAGAAGATCAAGATCCCCAGTCTTTGCATTTTCAAGCAGAAGATAAGCACTTCCGATATAGATACCTGCGATCGCCATAAAAGCAATAACAGCATAGATCATCTCAACAATCAATTTACCAAAATAAATATGTGCACGGGAAATTCCGTACGAGATACTGTTCTTCATTGTATGGTTGGAGTATTCGTTACCGAATATAATAGAAGCTACACTGATGCACAGAAAGAATACGATGGGCAGATCAGAGTAGAACATGCTAAAGGCAAATCCGGTATTATTGTAGGGGAAATTCGCTTCGGTATGTCCGACAATCGCTAGTATTACATTCGAACTGATTAGTAATCCGGCACAGATCAGGATGAACATATAGCTGCCTTTACTGCGAAGAATACGATATAATTCGCTTTTGATGTAATTAATCATTGCTTTCCCCTCCTACTAATTGAATGAAATAATTCTCGAGATTAATCTCCTTGGTCATGATGGAATTGAGTCCAATGCCATGATTGACAGCCAGCTGACTGATAACCGATGTCTGATCCAAATACTCAAAGATGCGGATGGTATGATCCGGAGTCACCTGATACGAGGTACAGCCTAATTTTGTCTCAAGAAGAGCAGTCATCGCCTCAACCTTATCAACCTTAAGCTCGACATAACGGTTACATTCTTTGGAAAGCTCCTCCGTGGAGATCTGCTTTACCAATTTACCCTTATCAATAAAACCATAATAGGTTACCAGATTGGATAATTCGGAGAGAATATGGCTGGAGATCAGAATGGTGATATTCTTCTCCTGATTCAATCGAAGCAGAAGATTACGGATCTCAACAATACCGAAGGGATCCAAACCGTTGATCGGCTCATCTAACAGCAATAGCTCCGGTTTATTCATCAGTGCCAAAGCAAGACCCAGACGTTGTTTCATACCAAGGGAAAAGCTCTTGTATTTCTTCTTACCGGCGTGAGTAAGACCAACTTCGGTTAGAGCTTCGGTGACACAGCTCTTTCCGGGGATACCTCGCTGGATGCGGTAGTACTCAAGATTTTGTTCTGCGGTCATGTTGTTATAGAAGCTTGGAGTCTCAATGATGGAGCCGATTCTCTTTCTTCCGTCGTTTAAGCCCTTCGGGGTAGCAGTATCAAATAATGCCACCTCACCTTCGGTTGCAAAGGCCTGACCGCTGACTAAGCGGAGTAGAGTTGTTTTACCTGCACCGTTTTTGCCGACAAGACCATAGATTTCCCCCTGCTTCACCTCCATGTTGATGTTATTAACCGCAAAGGTGTTATTATACTTTTTTGTAAGATTTTTTGTAGATAATATTACCTCTCGCACTTTATTACTCCTTTCAAATTCAGTCATGTACAGACAATCACTGATGAGTAATTGCTGATCATGTTTCTCGACTACTGATTGTTTTCAATTATAGCGGTTGAACTTTAATAAGTACTTAATAAAGTTTAAAGAAAGTATAAAGATGCAGGATTATACCAGATCCATCTTAAAGCCGATTCCCCAGATAGTCTTTATATAAGAAGCCTCATCGAATTCCTTGATTTTCTTACGAATATTACTGATGTGTACATTGATGGTATTATCCTCACCATAATATCCGCTCTTCCAGATATCCTGATAAAGCTGTTCTTTGGTAAATACCTTATCCGGATATTGGAGCAGCATAAGTAAGATATCAAATTCATAGGCAGTAAGTGCAATCGCTTTCCCATTCACGGTTACTTCTCTGGAGGAGGGGCTCAGAACCAGCTGTTTGAACGTGTAGTTATGTTCCCCGACCAATGTATCAGGAGTTGAACTTTGACGGCTTCTTCGAAGAAGTGCTCCGACTCTGGCCAGTACCTCGTCCCGTTCAAAGGGTTTGGTGATATAATCGTCTGCACCGATTTTTAAGGTATGAACCTTGTCTTCCAAGGATGTTTTTGCTGATATTACGATGATAGGTATTAAAGAATAGTCTCGTACTTCTTTGATTAAGTCTTCCCCATTCACTCCCGGCAACATCAGATCTAATAGAATTAAGTCAAAGGAATCGAGTTTAAGCTGTAGCCTAGCCTCTGTTCCGGAGAAAGCAGGAATTGGCTGATACTGTTCTTTTGCCAGATATCTGCAAAGAATTCGATTGATATCTGCATCGTCTTCAATTACTAATATTTTCATTCAAATCATCCTCACCCATTCGTAATTGGTACATTTTAACATTATCACAAAATAGGAGCGTTCTGTCAACGCTCCTATCTGAATATCTATGTTTAATTATATTTTCTTATCTGGATTTACCCATGAAGAAGAGGGCGATTGTACCCGGTCCGGAATGTGCGCCGATCGTAGGGCTGACATAATGAATCAAAACCTCCTGAATGCCGAAGCGTTCCTTCACCAGGTTACCGACATATTCAGCGTCTTCATAGCTGTCACCATGACTAATGAATGCAATATCATTCTGACCGTCATAGCCTTTCAGGCTCTCTTCCATCTGATCAACCAGAGAGAGGAGTGCTTTCTTGCGTCCCCTGACATTATTGAGTGGAATTAGACGGCCTTCATTATCTACGTGAAGCACCGGCTTTACATTGATCAGAGTTCCGATGATGGCTGTTGCTTTGGACACTCTGCCACCGCGATGAAGATGATGAAGATCATCCACGGTGAACATATGGCACAGATTTAGCTTGTTCTGTTCGAGCCATTCGGCGGTCTCATCGATCGATTTGCCTGCTTCCTTAAGTTTAACTGCCTTATGGACCAGAAGACCTTCACCGAGGGAGGCACACAAAGAGTCGATCACTAGAATCTTCGCGCCGGGGCGTTCTTCCATGAGTTCTCTTGCAACCGTCGCCGCTACCGAACAGCTGCCGCTCAGAGCAGAGGAGAAGGCAATATGCAGGATGTCATAGCCCTGATCAAGTAGCGTTACGAACAGATTCCTCGCGGTATCCGGATTCACTGCCATCGTAGTAGGCATAGCTCCTTTGCGCATCTTGTCATAGAATTCTTTGGGATCAAGGAATACTTTATCCCCGTAGACAGTTCCGTTAAAATTATAATATAAGGGCAACATCGCAATATTATGCTGCTTAAGATAATCATCAGGTAAATCACTGGTTGTGTCTGTTGTAATTATATATTGCTTCATGGTATCATCCTATTCCTTTCCTATTTATGACGATAGAAAGGTTACGAAGCGTACTTTCTATCGTTTATTGCTTTGTTTTGTCGTATTAATGTAACTAAGTAGTATTGATTACGATATGATACATTATAACATACTATTAATGATTGTTTCAATATACATTTCCATAAAATACATCTTTTCATCTTCCCCAATTGTAAAAAATACTTTTCTTATGTATATACTTGTGCTATAATAACTTGAAGTAATAGACGCTAAGGAGGCTTAAAACAATGAAGCATATCAGAACTTTAAACACAAGAAACCTGAAAGAGAGTATGAAAAAAGGCGGATGTGGAGAGTGTCAGACATCTTGCCAATCAGCATGCAAGACTTCCTGTACTGTTGGCAATCAGAGCTGTGAGAACAAATAAGGAATCAGTACATAGAGCATGCAATCTGGTGATTCGATCATAAGGGTTGATTTGAAAAGGTGTCTTAAGGAGTTGATACACTTGGGGCACCTTTCTCTATTCGTGACAATAGCGGCGTAAGTGTACGATTCACCTTATAAAACGGCTTTTATCATGTGGGGCTGCCTCATAATATTTTTCGCTCGGTAAGAGATTCGAAAAATATTATTAGACAGTCCCATTCGTTGTGGGTTACAATTGTCTTGGATATTGGTTGTGGCAATAAATAATATGATTTGAGTGTCAAAAGTTGATAAAGTCGTATTAAGTGAATATCTGCGCATATGTATGCATCTGGACTTGCCTTTCCCTCATGCGGAACAAGGCATCCGCAATCGGCCGGTCTGCGCCATCTGTATACATATGCTCAGATATTCACTACTCAGTATTTTGTTTGACTTTTGACACTCAAATCATTATAGGAAATTGCAACAGTCTTGGAATAGAAACTAAGAGTTAGATTTTGTTTTTAATTAGGAGGAATTACAGTGGTTCACCAATATAAGAATAATGGATATAATATCGTGCTGGATGTGAATAGCGGAATGGTCCATGTAGTCGATGATCTTGCATATGATGTTATCGCTATGTATGAGAATTGCGACAGGGACAGTATAATTGAAGCGATGTATGAGAAGTATTCCCAGGCTGAGAACATGGCTTTGATTACTGACGATGAAGAAGAAATGACAGATCTCTTGCAGAACCGAGAGGCTTTGGAGGGTCTGATTAACGAAGTAGTGGATGATATCGGACAGCTGAAGCAGGATGGGGCCTTGTTCACCAAAGATATCTATGAAGAATACATTAGAGACTTCAAACAGCGTTCCACTGTTGTGAAAGCACTCTGCTTACATATTGCCCATGACTGTAACCTCGCCTGCAGATACTGTTTTGCAGAAGAAGGAGAGTATAAAGGTCATAGAGAGTTGATGAGCTATGAGGTTGGTAAGAAGGCTCTGGATTTCCTGATTGCCAGCTCGGGTAATCGCAAAAATCTGGAGGTTGACTTCTTCGGCGGTGAGCCGCTGATGAACTGGCAGGTGGTAAAGGACCTGGTTCAATACGGAAGAGAGCAGGAAGTACTTCATAAT
Source organism: Bacillota bacterium (assembly GCA_017861355.1). GTDB lineage: Bacteria > Bacillota > Clostridia > Lachnospirales > Lachnospiraceae > Mobilitalea. The sequence goes on along the minus strand of JAGFXQ010000004.1, from coordinate 21,255 downwards.
AAGAAGTTCCGTTTTACCCTTACGACTAACGGTGTCCTCCTGGATGACGAGGTAATGGAATTCGCCAACCGTGAGATGAGTAATGTGGTACTCAGCATTGACGGACGTAAAGAGGTGAATGACCGGATGCGCCCTAGCCGTAACGGTAAGGGAAGCTATGAGTTGATTCTTCCGAAGTTTAAGAAGCTTGCAGAAAGCCGTAATCAGACGAATTATTATGTGAGAGGAACCTTTACTCATAATAATCTTGATTTTAGTGAGGATGTGAAGCATCTGGCAGATCTGGGCTTCAAGCAGATTTCTGTAGAACCGGTGGTTGCACTTCCTGAGGATAGCTATTCAATTAAGGAAGAGGATCTACCGATTCTGTTCGAGGAGTATGATCGTCTGGCGAAGCTGATGCTGGAATATCAGAAGGAAGGGAAGGACTTTAACTTCTTCCACTTTATGATTGATCTGACCGGAGGCCCCTGTGTAGCGAAGCGTCTGTCCGGCTGTGGTTCCGGCACGGAATACCTAGCGGTTACACCCTGGGGTGATTTGTATCCCTGCCATCAATTTGTCGGTATTCCGGAATATCTGATGGGTAATGTGGATGATGGGATCGTAAAGCCAGAGCTTCGTGAAGAATTCAAAGTATGTAATGTATACTCAAAAGAAAAATGCAGAGACTGCTTTGCAAAATTCTATTGCAGCGGCGGATGTGCTGCCAATTCCTTCAAGTTCCACGGGGATATCAATGATGCATATGATATCGGTTGCGAATTACAGAAGAAGCGCGTAGAATGTGCTCTCATGCTGAAAGCAGCTAATGGTAATTAATACAAAGGGTTTGTAGCTTTAGGAGGCACCATGGAGAACTGGGTAATCAAGAATAGAAAAGCGGACTTCAACCTAATTATGAAGGAATGCGGTGTAAGCGAGGTATTGGCACGTTGTCTTGTGAATAAGGGACTAGACACAATACAGGAGATCGACACCTTTTTGCATCCGAAGCTGAGTGACTTGCACGATCCGTTTCTTATGAAGGATATGGAGCTGGCTTGTAGTATACTGAGAGATAAAATCTCGGAAGGTAAGCGAATACGTATCATAGGAGACTATGATGTCGATGGTGTGATAGCTACTTATATTCTATACCGTAGTCTGAAACACATCGGGGCAAAGGTAGATTACGAGATTCCGGATCGAATTAAGGACGGCTACGGAATCAATAACAATATGGTGGAAGCAGCATATAATGAGGGTGTTGATACACTCCTAACCTGTGACAACGGTATTGTTGCTCTCGAGCAGGTGGAGCTGGCAAAGAGTTTCGGCATGACAGTAATTATCACAGATCACCATAACCTGCTGGAGATGACTCAGGACAGTGAAGAATGGGATGAGGCGGCGATAACCGTAGATTCTGAGCTGGTGCATAAGCGGGGAGAAGGTATCCATAAGTCAGCGCAGGTGAGACTTCCTGCCGCGGATGCAGTGATTAATCCCAAGCGTCCGGACTGTGAATATCCATACAGTGGTTTATGCGGTGCAGTGATTGGATATAAGTTATGCTGTGCAATGCTCACGTATTATGATGTGAAAAATCGGGAAGAATTCGAACAAGAGCTTCTCTCCTATGCAGCCATTGCTACTGTTTGCGATGTAATGGAGCTTACCGGAGAGAACAGAGCTATCGTAAAATATGGCCTGCAGCTTTTGAAGAAGACAGAGAACCGAGGCCTATTAGCTCTTATGGATGTGAGCAGTATAGATAAGGAGCAACTCAGTGCTTTCCATCTGGGATTTGTCATCGGACCCTGTCTTAATGCCTCCGGCCGTCTGGATACAGCGAAGAAGGGCTTGGAACTGCTTCTGGCTGAGAGCAAAGAACAGGCAATGAAGCTTGCCGGTGAGGTCCGAGGCTTAAACGACCTGCGCAAGGAGATGACAACCAGAAATGTTGAAAAAGCCGTGAAGCTGATCGATAGTACGGATCTGCATAATGATAAAGTTTTGGTCGTATATCTGGAAGATTGTCATGAAAGTATCGCAGGTATTATTGCCGGACGGATCAGAGAGCGTTATAACCGTCCAACCCTGGTACTTACCGATGCAGAGCATTGTGTGAAGGGTTCCGGCAGATCCATTGAAGCTTACAATATGGTAGAGGAACTTAGCAAGTGCAGGGAGCTTTTTCTTAAGATGGGAGGACATCCTATGGCAGCAGGACTATCTCTGGAGCCGGACAAGGTGGAGACTCTTCGTAAGGAACTTAATGCAAATACTTCATTGACAGACGAGATGCTGATTCCGAAAGTGTCCATCGATATTCATTTACCCTTTGGATATATCAGCGAGACATTGATCAATGAACTAAAGCAATTAGAGCCCTTTGGTAAAGGAAATGAAAAGCCTCTGTTTGCAGAGAAAGACTTAAAGGTGAAGTCAGCCTTTATCATAGGAAAGAATGCCAGTGGAATCCGTTTTTCCTTGGTGAATCAATATGGCAAGGAGATGGAGGCAATCTACTTCGGTGATGTGCAAGAATTCTTTGATTACATATCAGATTCATATGGGGAAGAAGAAGCTCAGAAGCTTCGAACGGGTCGAAACCTGAGTACAACGCTTGCAATTACCTATTATCCGAAGATCAATGAGTACAATGGTTTTAGAAATATTCAGCTAATGATACAAAATTACCGATAATTCGACGGAAGAATCACAGAAGAATTCGGAAATATTTGCATTTGTGTCAATTATAAGTAAAATTTGCAACACGATTGTGAATTATTCTTTACGTATTGTCGCAAATGGTGATATAATAAGCATCTATAAACAATATATCTTTATCTGGTTTATGGCTTGGTGCTAAGTTGAAGTATAGCGAAGCAGGTGGAATGGTTGAAGAAGTCCCCTGTCATCATAAAAGGGTTAACCCTAAGAAAGGCATGGTTATAAAATGAAGAAATTAGAAGAGTATGTAAGAAGTATCCCGGATTTTCCGGAGCCTGGAATTATATTTCGCGATGTTACCAGCGTATTACAGGATAAGGATGGACTTAGATTAGCAATTGATCAGATGCAGCAGTTATTGGACGGTCTCGAGTTTGATATTATTGCAGGACCCGAATCCAGAGGCTTTATCTTTGGCGTTCCGATCGCTTATAATCTGAATAAGGCATTTGTTCCGGTTCGTAAGAAGGGTAAATTACCCTGTGAGACCGTATCCATGGATTATGATCTTGAATATGGGAAGGCAACCATCGAGATTCACAGAGATGCGATTAAACCAGGTCAGAGAGTAGTTATCATCGACGATTTGATTGCAACCGGCGGTACCATTGAAGCAATCACAAAGCTGATTGAACAGCTTGGCGGAGTTGTTGTAAAGATTGCGTTTCTTATGGAGCTTAAGGGATTACACGGTCGTGATAAATTGACTAAATATGATGTTGATACCGTAATTCAGTACGAAGGTAAATAAAGATTATTAATTCGATAATTGATTCTTTAGACTTAACGCAGATGGGTGGTGGTGATCATGGGAGAATCCAAAGAGGTAATAGGAAAAGATGATAATTTTGTATCGGTGATCTTTCAAGCACCGGCTGATTTTACTGCGCCTGAGACTTTGTATCAGGAGCTCATAGATAAGATCAGAAGTTACCATCCCTCTGCAGATATTTCTATGGTTGAGAAGGCATATCATCTTGCAGATGATGCTCACAAGAACCAGCTTCGTAAGTCGGGCGAGCCTTATATCATACATCCGCTATGCGTTGCTAATATACTGGCAGAGCTGGAATTGGATAAAGAGACCATCGTAGCAGGTATCCTCCATGATGTGGTTGAAGATACGGAATTTACGATTGCTCAGATCACCTCCATGTTCTCGGAAGAGATTGCATTATTAGTGGATGGTGTTACCAAGTTGACCAAATTGAATTACGACATGGACAAAGTGGAGCTTCAGGCAGAGAACCTAAGGAAGATGTTCCTTGCCATGGCGAAGGATATCCGTGTCATTTTGATCAAGCTGGCAGACCGTCTCCACAATATGCGTACCTTGAAATATAAGGAACCGGATAAGCAGAAGGAAACTGCAAGAGAGACGATGGACATCTATGCACCGATTGCACAGAGGCTCGGTATCTCTAAGATAAAGATTGAACTGGATGATCTATCCTTGAAGTATCTTGAGCCGGAGGTATATAAGGAACTGGCAGAGAAGATCTCCACAAAGAAAAGCGAACGTCAGGCATATATTGACGATATTGTAAATGATGTCAGAAATCATGTAGAAGAAGCAGGCATCTCCGCAAAAATCGATGGCCGGATTAAGCATTTCTTCAGTATATATAAGAAAATGGTGAATCAGAATAAGACACTGGACCAGATCTATGATTTGTTTGCGGTTCGTATTATTGTGGATTCGTTAAAGGACTGTTATGCGGCACTGGGTGTAATACATGAGATGTATAAGCCGATACCCGGCCGTTTTAAAGATTATATTGCTATGCCTAAACCGAATATGTATCAGTCACTCCATACGACTCTCATCGGTCCAAAGGGTGCGCCCTTTGAGATTCAGATTCGTACCTATGAGATGCACCGTACGGCGGAATATGGTATTGCTGCCCATTGGAAGTACAAAGAAGGACAGGACGGTAAAGGCGGAACGGCCAATTCCGAGGAAGAGAAGCTGACCTGGCTTCGTCAGGTACTCGAATGGCAGAAGGATATGTCAGACAATAAGGAGTTCTTGAGTCTGATTAAGAACGACTTCGATTTGTTTTCCGAAAGCGTCTATGCTTTTACTCCAACCGGTGATGTGAAAACCTTACCGACGGGCTCTAATCCAATCGATTTTGCCTATGCGATTCATAGTGCAGTTGGTAATAAGATGGTAGGAGCGAGAATTAACGGAAAGCTGGAACCGATTGATTATGTAATTCAGAACGGTGACCGTATTGAGATTATTACATCTCAGAACTCGAAGGGGCCGAGCCGTGACTGGCTCTCTATCGTTAAGAGTACACAGGCTAAGAATAAGATTAATCAATGGTTTAAAACGGAGCTTAAGGAAGACAATATCAACAAAGGGAAGGATCTTATCTCTTCCTATTGCAAGACCAAGAGTATTGTACTGAGCGATATATTGAAGCCGGAGTATACGAACATTGTAATGCGTAAATATGGCTTTCGCGATTGGGAATCAGTTCTTGCTGCCGTTGGACACGGTGGACTGAAGGAAGGTCAAATCGTTAATAAGCTCGTTGAAGAATATAAGAAGAAGAATAAGAGTAAGATTACGGACGAAAATATTCTGGAGTCCGTGCAAGAGATTAAAGAACGCGTTCCCCAGAAGAAATCAAAGAGCGGTATTGTCGTTGAGGGAATTCATGATCTGGCCGTACGTTTCTCAAGGTGCTGTAGCCCGGTACCCGGTGATGAGATCGTGGGATTTGTTACCAGAGGCCGAGGAGTATCCATTCATCGTACTGACTGTATCAATGTAATTAACCTGCCGGAGGAAGATCGTGCCAGATTAATCGATGCAGAATGGAATGTATCCTCGGATGGAAAAGAGGTCAGTGGAGTATACAGTGCTGAGATTAAGATTTATGCAAATAATCGTACCGGTGTGTTGGTTGATATCTCCAAGGTACTGACGGAGAATAAGATCGATGTTACTTCGATGAATGTAAGGACCAGTAAGCAGGGAAAAGCTACAATCAGTATTGGTTTTGAGATTAATGGAAAAGAACAGTTGAATGAAATTATCTCAAAAATCAGAAATGTAGATAGCATATTGGATATTGAACGTACTGCCGGTTAATACGAAAGTAAATGACGATTTTCACATCATGATAATTCAGAACAGTGATTAATTTTGGAGGTCCATATGAGTGAATTAGCAATGAAAATTCTTGTCCTCGGTATGGTTCAGACGAACTGCTACATCATTAGCAACTCAGAGACAAAAGAAGCAATTGTATTTGACCCGGCAGATCAAGCCGAAAGAATAGAACAGTATTTAAAGGCAAATGACCTTGTGTGTAAGGGGATTCTTCTCACACATGGTCATTTTGACCATATCCTGGCGGCTGCAGAGTTGGCGAGAGCAACTAAGGTAGTGATCCATGCTCATGAAGCGGAAGCGGAGCTTCTATCGGATCCTGGTATGAATGCATCTACCCAAATCCATAGGGAATGCAGTCTGGTTCCGGAGGTTTGGCTGCAGGATGGACTGTCCTTAACTATGGCCGGGTTCACAATTCGGGTTATCCATACGCCTGGACATACAGCCGGCGGGGTTTGCTACTATTTCCCGAGGCATAGAATTCTGATCAGCGGGGATACCTTGTTCCATGAAAGTGTTGGAAGAACAGACCTTCCCAGCGGAAATGGAAAGCAACTGATTGATTCCATTAAAGATAAACTGATGACTTTAGAAGATGAGGTTATTGTATATCCCGGGCATGGACAAAAGACCACCATCGGCTACGAAAGAGATAATAATATCTATTTAAGTGGCAACTGGTATTTAGAGGATTAAGGAATAGGTAATGAAATGATTGACGTTATATTATCAGATAAAGCATACGAAAATGATGTTTATCCTTTGATTAAAGCATTTTATTCGGAAGAGATGATCAAGGTTCATGCTGCCGATGAATATACTGGTGAGAATAGAGAGGAAGCCTCGCTTCACAGAATTCGCATCGATTTTCTGTCGGAGGGTATACGAATAACTTCAGAGCAGGGTACCTGTAGTGATACGGATTTCTGTGGTTTTAAGGAGACGTCTACAAGATCGGCATACAAGAATGCGATGAAACGTTTCCTCTATCAGAAGCTGTCGGCTATTACAGGTCATACTCTTCCCTGGGGGATTCTTACCGGAATCCGGCCTACAAAGCTGGTGTATGAACAGTTAGAGAAGGGTGAGACAGAGGAAAGGATTTATCATTGGATGAGAAGTGAATACCTCTGTAGTGATGAGAAGATTGCGGTTAGCATTGATATCGCAGGAAGAGAACTGGAGCTACTGAAAGAGATCGATTATAGGCAGGGATATAGTATCTATATCGGAATTCCTTTTTGCCCCAGCACCTGCCTCTATTGCTCCTTTACCTCCTATTCAGCGGCTAAGTATGCAGACTATATCGGGAAATATCTGACCGCACTAAAGAAGGAGATACGATCCTTTTCCGGTTGCTTTCCGGGTAAGAAGCTTACCAGTGTCTATCTGGGTGGAGGAACGCCTACCACACTATCAGCGGAGCAATTAGATGATTTGTTGGGATTGGTAAAGAATCAGTTCGACTTCTCCAATGTGAAGGAATTCTGTGTGGAAGCAGGACGACCCGACAGTATCACCAGAGATAAGCTGGAGGTACTGATGAAGTGGGGTGTAGATCGAATCTCCATTAACCCGCAAAGTATGCAACAGAGAACCTTGGACCTGATCGGCAGAAATCATACCATAGAGCAGGTTAAGGAAGCCTTTTCACTGGCCAGAGAGGTTGGTCACAAGAACATCAATATGGATATTATACTGGGCTTGCCCGGTGAAAACCCGGATGATGTAGCCGATACTCTGGAACAGATTCAGTGTTTAAATCCGGAAAGTCTTACCGTGCATACCTTGGCAGTGAAGCGTGCAGCAAGATTGAATCTCATGAAGGAGCAATATTCGGATCAAAAGGCTTCTCAGGTTGGAACCATGTTGGAGCAGACCATACAGTTCGCAAAGAATAATGAGTATCTCCCATATTATCTGTATCGACAGAAGAATATGGCAGATAATCTTGAGAATATTGGTTATTCCAGATTCGGTAAAGAAGGATTGTATAACATTCTTATCATGGAGGAGAAGCAGACTATTCTGGCACTTGGTGCTGGAGGCATGTCAAAGTTTGTATTCCATAAAGAGAACCGGCTGGAACGTGTGGATAACGTTAAAAGTGTTACTGATTATATTGATCGTATTGACGAAATGATTGCCAGAAAGAAAAACTTCCTTGAAGTAAACATAGAAGAACTATAAATATCTAATAGCTAGAACGGAGGATTAAGATGATAACACAACGACCCAAAGGTACCCAGGATTGGTACGGTTCCAACATGCATAAGCGCACCGTCATTGAGGAAATAGCAAGAAAGATCTGTAAAACCTATAATATTAAGGAAATTATAACCCCTGCCTTTGAGCATACAATTCTCTTCCAGAGAGGTGTTGGTGAGACGACGGATGTTGTTCAGAAGGAGATGTATACCTTTGATGATAAGGGCAACCGCAGTATTACCCTGAAGCCGGAGGGTACTGCCGGTGCGGTTCGTGCTTATCTGGAGAATAGCCTTTATGCAGAAAGTCAGCCAACGAAGTTGTTCTACTTTACACAGGCTTTTCGTTATGAGAATCCGCAGAGTGGCAGGCTTCGCCAGCATCATCAGTTTGGTATCGAGTTTTTTGGCTCAGCCAGTCCACTGGCTGAAGTTGAGCTGATTACGCTACTTACCGAGTTCATGAAGGAATTGGGAATGAAGGGTGCAAAGCTTCATATCAACAGTATTGGCTGTGGTAATTGCCGTAAGACCTATAATGAAGCATTGCTCGCTTATTTGAGACAGCATGAAGATAAACTTTGTTCGACCTGTCGCGAAAGAATGTTGAAGAACCCGCTACGAGTGATCGACTGTAAGGTTCCTACCTGTAAGACGATTGTTAAGGATGCACCCAGGACCATCGAGTATTTGGATGAAGAATGTCAGGTACATTTCGATGAATTGAAGAACTTGCTCGATGAGACCGGTATTCCTTATGAAGTTGATACCGGAATTGTTAGAGGTTTGGATTATTATACCAAGACGGTTTTTGAATTCGTGAATGCAGAAGGCTTTACACTGTGTGGCGGCGGAAGATATGATAATTTGATTCACGAAATCGATGAGAAGCAGGATATTCCTGCAGTCGGCTTTGGATTTGGTATCGAAAGAATTATCAACGAGCTGGCAGCAGAAGGTGTAGAATTAGCGGCAGAACCAACTGTTGAACTCTATGTCGGAATTCTGGGCAAGGAATCAAAAGCATCTGCTTTCAAGCTGGTACAGAGATTGCGCGCAGCAGGTGTTATCGTTGAGACGGATTATATTGATCGAAGCGTGAAAGCTCAGATGAAATATGCCAATAAAATCGGAGCGAAGAATACGGTCATCATCGGTGCAGACGAATTGGCAAATAATAAAGCCAATGTGAAGAACATGGAGACAGGCGAGCAGACGGAAGTCACTTTGGACCGTTTAGCTGAGTATTTTATACTAGAGCAGAAGTAGATCAGATTACCGAAGAATTAAGCATAGTAGATAAGGAGACTGTAATTGCGCAGCCTCCTTTTTTGATTCAATAAATATATGGTTAAAGTGTCAAAAGGTGCTGCGAACTCTTCCTAATACAATATATTGATAAGCAAGCAAGCTTGCAATAGCAATATATTGCATCAGGAAAGCACCGGAGGTGCTTTTGACACTTTAACCAATATATTGGAAGGAATGGGATTAATAATTAAAATAATTAAAATATTAATTTCGACATGAAGCTACACATATTGACAAAATGGTGCAAAATTACTATAATGGAAACAAGTAATAGTAGTAAGTGTTTACTACGCTTGAAGTTAAAATATGGAAATAAATGAAAGTAAATGAAAGTAAATGGAATTGAAATAATCATAACATAGGAGGTAAAATTATGAAGTTGTACAAAAATTGGAAGATTTCATCGAAGTTAATTGCAGGTTTTTTGGTGATTGCTATGATTTCAGCATTACTCGGTGCAATAGGTGTTATAAGCATTCAACAATTGAGAGATGCAGATGATAATCTATACCATGAGAACACATTAGGTGTAGCGATGTCCAGTAGTGCAGGTACCTATCTTCAACGAATACGCTATCTTTCACTGGAAATGACTGAATTCGCCTCGGATGAACAAAGAGAAGAATCGATTGTTAAACTTCAGAAATTTATGGGTGTTATCGATGATATACTGAAGCAATATAAGGATCGTATGGTTGATGAGGACCCGACTGTAGTGCTGAAGGTTGTCAAAGAGTGGGATGATTATAAGGTTTATTTGAATGAGATTATTGGCGAGGTTCACAATCATAACATTGATAGAGCGATCGAGATCATGATGGTAGATTCTGATGAAACCGTCAGTAATTTACGAGATGATCTGGAAACGTTGCTGACCTATAATACGGAAGCTGCTAAGGTAAAATCAGACAGCAATCAGGACCTGGCTGCTAACGCCAATCTTACGATTACCATTATGATTGCAGTTGGACTAATCGTGTCAATCGCGCTCGCTATCATCATCTCCAGATTAATCAGCAAACCGATTAATAAGCTGGTTGAAACTGCAGAACGCCTTGCGCTGGGAGATGTCAATGTAAGCGCTAAGATCGATCGGGCAGATGAGACCGGTAAACTTGCCAGCGCTTTTGAGAAGATGATTGAGAATATCAGAAACCAGGCGCATACCGCAGAGCGGATCGCATCCGGTGACCTGACGGTAGAAGTAGCGATAAGATCAGAAGAAGATCTATTGAGTAAGAAATTATCTGAAATGGTATATAACAATAACGAGATATTATCAAATATAGCAAGCGCTTCAGATCAGGTTGCAGTAGGTGCAAAACAGGTATCCGATACCAGTATGGCTCTTTCTCACGGTGCAACCGAGCAGGCCGCTTCTGTCGAGGAATTGACAGCATCCTTAGAAGAAATCTCCGCACAGACAGAGCTAAATGCAAAGAATGCAAACAAGGCAAATGAATTAGCGGAGACTGCTAAGGTTAATGCGGTTCAAGGAAATAGCCAGATGAAGGACATGCTTAGTGCAATGGAGGATATCAATGAATCCTCTATGAATATATCCAAGGTTATCAAGGTAATAGATGATATCGCCTTTCAGACAAATATTCTTGCGCTGAATGCGGCAGTAGAAGCAGCAAGAGCAGGGCAGCACGGCAAGGGGTTTGCAGTTGTAGCAGATGAAGTACGTAATCTGGCTGCTCGTTCTGCAAGTGCAGCAAAAGAAACTACCGATATGATTGAAGGCTCCATCAAGAAGGCAGAAGGTGGAACCAAGATCGCGAAGGATACCGCGGATGCGTTAAGAAAAATTGTTGATGGAGTTGAGAAGGTTGCTACTCTGGTAAATGATATTGCGATTGCTTCCAATGAACAGGCGATGGGAATCCAGCAGATTAATCAAGGAATCATGCAGGTATCCCAGGTGGTTCAGACTAACTCGGCAACTTCGGAAGAGAGCGCGGCTGCAAGTGAGCAATTATCCGGCCAGGCTGCTATGTTGAAAGAGACCGTGAGCAGATTTAAACTGAAAAAGTCTCAGAATTCCAAGGGAAATTACGGTGATGTCAGCCCTGAAGTTATGATGATGCTTGAAAATATGACAAAAGCAAAGAAGAAGTCAGTGGAAGCAGAAGAACCGGTGGACTATTCCAAGCCAAAGATTGTACTGAGTGATAATGAATTCGGTAAGTACTAATTCATAGAAACAAAAGCTTATGTCACACGATGAATAGTTTTTGGAGGTGATCTAATGTCAGATCAATATTCTACGGAACCTTTACTGGAGATGTATTTGTTTGAGACCTCTCAGTTGCTGGAGCAATTAGAGCAGTCGATCCTTTCCAGTGAAAAGGAAAGTGGTTACACAGAAGATGCTATCAATGAAATCTTTCGTATTATGCATACGATTAAAGGCTCATCAGCGATGATGCTCTTTGATAATATAGCAAAATTAGCTCATTCTATTGAGGATCTGTTCTTCTACATTCGTAAAGAGAAGCCGGAGAAGATGGACTTATCTGCTCTGTCAGACCTGGTGCTGGAGGGTGTGGATTTTATTAAGACTGAGGTCGATAAGATCAAGGGCAAAAGTCCTGCAGACGGTAATGCAGAAGATTTGGTAACAACTTCGAAGACTTTGCTGGCCGAACTGAAGCAAATGAATGCAGTGCCCGATATTTCTTTAATAACGCCGGCTCCTGTTGCTAAGTCCACTGCTCAGACAACAGCGGAAGATATTCTTGAGACACAGCATTATTATATCAGTCAGGCAAATACTCCGGTATCAAATGGCACATTTGCTTACAAAGCAGTCGTTCATTTTGAAGAAGGCTGCGAAATGGAAAACATCCGTGCCTATACGATCATACATAATCTGAAGGAGACAGCCGGTGATCTTTACTATCTTCCGGCAGATATTATTGACAGTGATGAAAGTGTTAATATCATCCGCAAAGATGGGTTTCAGATATTTATTACAACGGACTGGGACTACCGGAAGATGCATGATTTCCTGATGCAGACGATTTTTCTTAAAGATATGGAATTAACTTCTCTAGAGAATACATCGGTATTGGATCAATTTAAGAAGAAGGATACTGAATTAGTAGAGAAACCGATTAAGATGCCAACCGGTAAAGAAGTAAATGTAGTGGAGAAGTCGAGTCGTATACCATTGCAGGAGAAGGAAGCGTTGCCGACGAATACTACTCAGAGTATCATCAGTGTCAGTGTAGTGAAGCTGGACAAGCTGATGGATTTAGTCGGTGAGATGGTGATTGCAGAAGCGATGGTCATCCAGAACCCGGATTTGAAGGGGTTGCAGTTGAGTAATTTTTCAAAGGCAGCCAATCAATTAAATAAGATTACCAGTGAGATACAGGATATTGTAATGTCGATCCGAATGGTACCCTTGTCTGCCACATTTATTAAAATGCATCGTATTGTTCGTGATATGTGCAAGAAATTAGACAAGGACGTACAATTAGAGATTATCGGAGAAGAGACTGAGGTTGACAAGAACATTATTGAGCATATCTCTGATCCGTTAATGCATCTGGTACGTAATTCCGTAGATCATGGGATTGAGACTACGGAGGAGAGACTGGAGAAGGGGAAGCCAAAGTCCGGAACGATTACCCTCGAAGCAAAGAATGCAGGCAGTGATGTTCTGATAATCGTTAGGGATGATGGGAAGGGCCTGAATAAAGAGAAAATTCTGAAAAAGGCAAAGGAGAATAACCTGTTATTCAAGAATGAAGAAGATATGACGGATAAGGAGATCTATAATTTGATCCTTTTGCCCGGTTTCTCAACGAAGGAAAAGGTGACTGAGTTCTCCGGACGTGGTGTCGGTATGGATGTTGTAACAAAAAATATCGAAGCGGTTGGCGGAACCTTATCCGTTGACAGTGTTGCTGACAAGGGAACTGTTATCACATTGAAGATACCATTGACGTTGGCAATCATCGATGGCATGAATATCAAAGTCGGAAAGTCCCGTTATACAATTCCGACCATTTCGATCAAGGAATCCTTTAGACCGAAAGAGTCTGAGATAATTCATGATCCGGATGGCAATGAGATGATTATGGTAAGAGGAGAATGTTATGCGATACGCCGGCTACATGATGTATACCGAGTTGCTACGAATATTACCAGATTATCCGAGGGAATCATAATCATGGTGGAACAGGATGAAAAGACGGTATGTGTATTCGCGGATGAATTACTCGGACAGCAACAAGTAGTCGTTAAAGCATTACCGCAGTACATTCAGAACTTTAAGAAAATTCGCGGACTGGCAGGCTGTACGCTTCTGGGAGATGGAAGTATAAGCTTAATTCTGGATGTTGCCAGAATGTTCAATCATTAATGCGAAGGACTTTGAGAAGGAGGACAGCAGCATGGCTGAGAATTATAGTCGATTGGAAGTGGAAGAAGATACCCAAAAGGATCGATATCTGACCTTCCTAATCGGGGAAGAATGTTATGGCTTTGAGATTAAGCATGTTACTGAGATTATCGGTATTCAAGCAATCACTGAGATACCGGAGTTGCCTGAGTATGTCAAAGGCATTATCAATCTGCGAGGTAAAATCATACCTGTAATGGATGTTAGATTACGGTTTAAAAAAGAAACTCTGATATATAATGACCGTACCTGTGTTATTGTAGTTGATGTTAATGATATCTCAATCGGATTTATCGTAGATCAGGTTGCTGAAGTAATGTCAATTCCGGAGGAGGATATCGTTGATCCGCCCCGTGTTCACAAAGGAATGAATAATAAATATATTAAGAAAATCGGTAAGGTTGGTAATTCGGTGAAACTGTTACTTGACTGTGAAATGCTTCTGACAGACCAGGAGTCGGAGGAAGTCAATGAAGCAGTCTAAGCCATTCCTTTATCAGATTTGTTGCAAAAATTGTTTGGATAAAGTTATTGAAAGGAGGGTCTAATTTGAAGGTTCTGATAGCAGAGGATGATTTGTCGAGTCGCAAATTTCTATACAAATTTCTATCCCAATACGGAGAGTGCGATTTGGTGGTTGATGGGTTGGAGGCTTTGGATGCATTCTTAATCTCTCTGAAGGAGCATCAACCCTATGATTTGATTTGTCTCGATATAATGATGCCTAAGGTTGACGGAGTCAAAGTATTAAAGCACATCAAGGATCTTGAGACCCAGAAAGGAATCATTCCGGAAAAAAGATCAAAGATTATTATGACTACAGCACTTGCTGAGACACAGATTGTACAGAATGCATTTGAGATAGGGTGTGATGCATATGCTGCTAAGCCGATTGATACAACAAAGTTTATAGAGGTATTAAAGAAGCTTGGACTGATCGAATAACGTTGAAACGCAGATAACCTAATTAAGCATTCAACCAAGGAAGAATGTAACTAATGGTGGTGGAAATATGGGACTAAGAATACTAGATAGAAAAGAACAACTCACTTTAACTGCAATTGAGATCATTGATGAATTGGGTATTCAAAATCTAACAACAAGACAAATTGCAAAACGACAGGAGATCTCTGAAGCTACACTATTCCGACACTTTAAGAATAAGAAGGAATTACTGGCTTCGGTGCTGGATTATTTTGTGCAATTTGATGCGGATATCCTCCACTCAACGAAGCTTCATAATCTCACACCAACACAAGCACTGGTTTATCTGATAAGCTCCTATGCCGAATACTATGAGAACTATCCGGCGATTTCATCGATTCTGCAGATATATAATTTTCTACTGTATGAAGAAGAACTGGCAGATAAAATGAAGGAAATCCAGAATAATCGTACCTCGGCGATACAACAGATGATTGAGGAAGCTAAGTTGGCGGGTGAAATTAGCGGTAACGTAGACAGCAATATGGTAGCCGTTATGATTACCGGGTTCTTCAGGGAAATCTGTTTTAATTGGAAAACATCGAATTATGAGTTTTCACTTAGCGACAGATTATTGAAGACTTTGGAGTTGTTACTGAATGCGCTACATGACTAAAGAAAAGAAGCATATAAGGAGAGAGACATGAAAAGAGTATTAATCGTTGATGATGCGGCATTTATGAGAATGGCAATAAAGAATATACTAGTGAAACATGATTTTGAGGTTATCGACGAGGCAGAGAATGGATTGGTTGGTTTGAATAAATATAAGGAACTGAGACCGGATCTGGTTACGATGGATATTACTATGCCGGAGATGACCGGGCTGGAAGCGTTGAAGGAAATAATCGCGTTTGATCCAAATGCCAAGATCGTAATGGTGTCCGCCATGGGGCAGGAGCAGATGGTTATGGAAGCCATCCGCAGTGGAGCAAAGTCCTTTATCGTGAAGCCCTTTAAGGAAGATCATGTAATTCAGACGTTAAGTAAATTATAGCATTGATTCATTGTACAGACATGAACGAATCCGTCCGTAAAAAGTGTGAATATTAAGGAGGTAAGATAGTATGACTAATATGCTTGATAATAACCTTGAGCTTGAAGAGGATACACAGAAGGATCGTTATCTGACCTTTGTTCTTGGGGAGGAATGTTACGGTATTGAGATAAAATATGTTACTGAGATCATTGGAATGCAGGCGATTACAGTAATGCCGGAGATTCCTGAATATGTGAAGGGAATCATCAATCTTCGAGGTAAGATTATTCCGGTAATTGATGTTAGAGCGCTTTTCAAGAAGGCTGCAAAGGAGTATAATGACAGGACCTGCGTTGTTGTTGTAGATATTAAAGAATTATCCATAGGTTTGATTGTGGATGGTGTTGCAGAAGTATTGACGATACCGGAACAGGATATCGTGGATCCGCCCCAGGTTAGTAGGGGGGCCATGAATCGCTATATCAAGAAGATCGGTAAAGTCAGTAGTGAGGTAAAGTTGTTACTTGACTGTGAGAAATTACTTACGGAAAGCGAACTGGAGAATCTGAATGAAACTATAATATAAGTCTGTAACTGAGTATTCAGAGTGTTAAGTACACTGAGATGTTGGTAAGATCGCAAAAAGAAGGAGAATTGCACGTGATTACTATAACAAAAAAAGAATTTAATCAATTATCTTCTTTTATAAAAGCGAACTATGGGATCTATCTCAAACCGGAGAAAGAGACCCTGGTGATTGGAAGACTACAGAATGAACTGATACAAAAAGGATTCAAAAACTTCTCTGAGTATTATAATTATGTTATTAGTGATAAAACCGGAATGGCAGTCTCTAATTTGCTGGACAAGATTACAACAAATCATACTTTCTTTATGCGAGAAGCGGATCACTTTACCTATTTTAAAGAAATCGTGCTTCCCTATTTTGCTGAGAAAATCTCCGATCGGGATCTGCGTATCTGGTGTGCCGGATGCTCGAGCGGCGAGGAGCCTTATACTTTAGCGATGATATTAGATGAATTTTTTGGTAACAACAAGTTTTATTGGGATACCAAGGTATTAGCAACCGATATCTCCAGTAAAGTTCTGGAGGAGGCCAAGAAAGGAATCTACAGCAATAGCGAGATTGAGACACTACCAGCAAAATGGCGGCTCAGTTATACAACGAAATTGAACAGTGAGAGCTCGGTTTTTATCGACAAGCTCCGTAATGAAGTGATTTTTCGGAAATTCAATCTGATGGAAAATGTATTTCCATTTAAGAAGAGATTTCACGTTATATTCTGCAGAAACGTAATGATCTATTTTGATGAACAGACGAAGAATGCATTGGTGAATAAATTCTATGACTTATTAGAGCCTGGAGGCTATCTGTTTATCGGTCATTCAGAGTCCTTAAAGCGAGAAGATACGAGATTTAAATACATACAACCGGCAGTTTATCGTAAAATATAAGCGAGGTGATAGAGATTATGGCGAAGAAAATCAGGGTTCTTATCGTGGATGACAGTATATTATTCCGTGAAGTACTTATGAGAGGGCTATCCTCCGACCCGGAGATTGAAGTGGTAGCAACTGCAGGGGATCCTTACGATGCCAGGGACAAGATCATATCAGCAAAACCGGATGTTATGACCTGTGATGTTGAGATGCCTAAGATGAGCGGGATAGAATTTATTAAGAAGCTTATGCCGCAGTATCCGTTGCCGATCATCGTAGTAAGCTCAACCTCGGGAACTGTGTTTGATGCTATGAGTGCAGGAGCAATTGACTTTGTCGGAAAACCGGATTTATCCTCGGTACACAACGTCGAAAATTTTATCAATGATCTGATTATGAAGATCAAGATTGCTTCCAATGCCAAAGTACGTGATGTCTCAATGGATATACCGACAAAGAATATAGTTGGTAACGAAATTGCTGGGAGGGGAAAAATTATTGCAATCGGTGCTTCCACCGGAGGTACAGAGGCTATATTTTCCGTACTCAAGAATCTACCTGTGGACATTCCCGGAATCGTTATCGTACAACACATCCCTCCAAATTTTTCACGTATGTTTGCAGAGAGATTAAATGTTCAGACGAAGCTGAACGTGAAAGAAGCAAAGACCGGAGATTACTTGGAGCGGGGACAGGTATTAATTGCACCCGGAGATAAGCACATGATCATCCGCCGCGTCGGAGACCGATACAAAGTTGAGTGCTTTGAAGGTGAAAAGGTGAACGGACATTGCCCTTCGGTAGATGTGTTATTTGAATCGGTTGCGAAGGAAGCTGGAAAAAATGCCATCGGTGTGATACTGACCGGTATGGGCTATGATGGAGCAAAGGGATTGATGGTTATGAGAAAAAATGGAGCGAGAACTCTTGGACAAGATGAGAAAACCTGTGTTGTATATGGTATGCCTAAGGTAGCATTTAATATCGGTGCAGTCGAACGGCAGACCGCACTGGATAATATGGCATATTCTATTTATAGCATGCTTGGTTGATGAGATAAAATCCTTATAGCTAAGGGTCCGTCGTAGAAGGATAATTATTAGGGGATGGGATTATGCCAAAGAAAATAATGAAAGACAACTTTATATATTCTGCCGAGATATTATCCGCTATCGGACATGGTATTATCGCAACGGATACTTTGGGTAAGATAATCTATACTAACCTTAATGCTGAGACGATCCTGGAGATTGTTGAAGCGGATGTCCTGAATAAGTGCTTTGATGAGGTGTTCCAGCTCTACAATGCGGAGACGAAGGAGCGAATGAACGACCCGGTATCCTTCGTGCTTCGGAATCAGATATCGACAGGCCTTGAAGCGAATAGCGTCTTGATGTTCAATCACAAGATTAAATATGTATCGGCATCCTGTACACCCTATCATGACTGTGATGGCGAAATGCTGGGTGTTGTTGTCGCCTTTCGTGATGTAACCAGACTTAGAACGCTGGAATTAGGACATATCCGGGAAGAAGAAAATCTTATGATGATCTTCAATAATACACCGGCAGCAGTAATCATTCTGAATGAGGATGGCAGGGCCATCCGGGCGAACCAGATTATGCTTGATTTCATTGGTAAAACGAAGGAAGATATTGTAGGTTTTCAATTCGGTAATTGTCTGAATTGCATCAATAGTATGGATAATGAAGGAGGATGCTGGTATGGTTCCAGATGTCCTGGCTGCGAACTAAGGAAAGCAATGCGGGAAGCCATCGATCACAATCGGATGACGTTTAACGCTGAGATTAAGATGGATGTTGCTCATGACGATCAAGTCCATGACTTCTGGGTTCGAGCCAGTGTATCGCCAATTATCCTAACCGGTAAAAGAGCGCTGGCCATCTCGCTGGTGGATATCAGCGCCAGCAAATACCAGGAGATTAATGCAAAAGAGGCCAAGGATTACATTGAGAATCTTATGAATCAGCTTCCATTTATTGTATGGATGACCGATGAGAATTTTGAGTGGAAGTATGTAAATAGGAAGTTAGGGGCCCTCACTGGAAGAGAGTTGATGGGAACTGAGATAAAGAATTGGTTTGACTTTATTCATCCGGAGGATCGGGAAGAGTTTAAGCGGGAAGCGCTAGAGGCAGTGAAGGATAGAAGGATCTTTGAAAAAGAAGGACGATTTCTGGATATGGATGGGAACATCAAATGGAGCCTTTTAATTGGAGCTCCTTATTATAATCAGGACGGTACTTTTGGTGGATATGTCGGATCCTCTTATGACATCTCAAACCTAGTGGAAGCACAGGAGGATATTAAGAAATATCAGGAGATGCTCATCTCGGCGAAGGAGGCTGCAGAGACAGCGAATAAAGCAAAAAGCGAATTCCTGGCAAATATGAGTCATGAAATTCGAACTCCGATCAATGGAATTGTCGGCATGATTGATCTTACATTATTATCCGAACTCAACGAAGATCAGCGAGATAATCTGAAGACAGCAAAAGCCTGTGCCAGCTCTCTGATTACGGTAGTAAATGATGTGTTGGATTTTTCTAAAATGGAAGCGGGTAAGATGAGCCTGGAGCATATTTCCTTTGATCTTAAGGAACTGATAGAAGATATCATTCGGTCCCATGCACCGAGGGCAAATGATAAAGATCTGGAACTTAATTATTCCTTTTCTTCTTCAGTTCCACAATTTGTAATTGGGGACCCGAACCGTCTGCGACAAGTGTTGAATAATCTTCTCAGTAATGCAATCAAATTCACGATGCGCGGCGAAGTGACTCTGATGATAAAAGGCTTGGCTGTATCAAAGGATGATGTGGAATTGACATTCTCCGTAATCGATTCGGGGATAGGAATAGCGAAGGAAGATATGGATCGTTTGTTCCAAAGCTTCTCCCAGATAGAGAATTCATATACCAGACAATTTGGTGGTACCGGCTTAGGACTTGTGATCTCTAAGCAGCTTCTGGAAATGATGGGAGGAAAGATTGATGTTAAGAGTGAATGCGGTGTAGGAAGTACCTTCCGTTTCGCTCTCAAGTTCCGCATCGGGAATGCACTTCTATCCAATAAAAAGCTTATGCCGCAGATATCCAAGGCAGAAACATTATTAAAGCTATTATTGGTGGAAGATGACCGGATCAATCAAAAGGTTATACAGAAGATGTTGGAAGAGCGGGGCCATAAGGTGATAACTGCGAATAATGGAATAGAAGCCATAGAATTATTTACACAGGAGGAGTACGATGCAATTCTGATGGATATTCAGATGCCGAAGATGAACGGAATAGAAGCGGCGGCTAAGATACGGAGTCTGGAAAGTGTGGACCGTCATACTCCGATCATTGCACTGACGGCATATTCTCTCCCCGGAGACAGAGAGAAATTCATCAATTTGGGAATGGATGAATATATATCCAAACCAATTCAGATGGAATTACTATTTGATCTATTGGAACGACTCACCAGGAAGAATACCGGAGAGACACCGGATTATGTGGTTTTAACAGAGGATGGAGAGATTGTCTTCAGCTTTGATGCAGCCAATCCCGCGGTGCCACAGAATCCTGAGGTTATTGAGGAGATTGCCAAATATATTCAATCGATTTGTCAGGAAAGCAATGGCGGTAATATCCTACGTGTGGAAGCAGTGGCTAAGGACATAAAGAGGGCAGCAGGGAAGATCGATGCCATCGATATTAAGGATATGGCCTTTAAGATTGAACTGGCAGCAAGGCGAGGGAATTTCTCAGAAGTGAAGAACTATATCGATCTAATCGTTGAAGAATTCAAGTTATACTATAATCCGCAGGGTCTTATATGATTTAAAGAGATGGAAGGAAACATAACCGGAATGTTATGTTTGGATTCAAATATATAGTAGCAATAGGTGTGAAGTATCCTACAATACCTGGGATATTTCACACCTTTTTCTTTCATATTATCCTTTGTATTCCCAGGTACCATAACCAATTAACTGTTTGAGCAAATTGATGTATTCTGTCGCTGCTTTGGAAAGATAGCGACT
>JAGFXQ010000087.1 GCA_017861355.1 Bacillota bacterium | reverse complement strand
GAATCTGAGGATGAAGAGGCTGTACTAATCGAAGAATAGAACAATCAGGAGATGATATCCTATGACAGTTACAGAGAAAGATGATCATAATTTAAAACAAAACAAAGAGAAAAAATCAGAACACGGTCTGCAATTTTCCCGGGGTAATCAGGTGAAATGGCTCTCTTTCCCATATCTTATCTGGATGATTGGTTTCATTCTAATCCCACTGATTATGATTGTATATTATGGCCTTACGAATGGGGAAAACAGTTTTACCACTGCTAATATTTCCATCATTGCAGATCCGATTAATCGGGACGCTCTCCTTCTTGCATTGGAATTATCCATCGTCAGCACTATCATATGCTTAATCCTTGCCTATCCATTGGCAATCATATTGAATAATACCAAATTAAAAAGCAACAGCTTTATTGTGTTGATCATCATTCTTCCTATGTGGATGAATTTTCTGCTGCGAACCATCGCCTGGCAGAATATTCTTGAGAGGACCGGTGTTCTGAATACTATTCTGGAATTCCTGCATCTTCCTACGCTGAATATCATCAACACGCCGGCAGCAATCGTACTTGGTATGGTATATAATTTCCTTCCTTTTATGGTGCTTCCGATCTATAATGTGCTGATTAAAATCGATAAAGATGTGGTTAATGCCGCACGAGATCTCGGGGCTAACACCGGACAGACCTTCCGAAAGATTATCCTTCCGCTCAGTCTTCCGGGTGTAGTAAGTGGCATCACCATGGTGTTTGTACCCTCTCTCACCACCTTTGTTATCTCGACTATCCTTGGTGGAAGCAAGATTGTATTAATCGGTAATGTTATCGAACAGCAATTCCGCCTTGGTAATTGGAATACGGGCTCCGGACTGTCTCTGGTGCTGATGGTATTCATCCTGTTCAGTATGGCGGTCATCTCAAAATACGATAAAGAAGGCGAGGGAAGTAATGTATGGTAAAAAAATTCTTTAGCCGTTGTTATATCGGAATCATTCTATTATTTTTATACGCACCGATCGCAATTCTGATTGTGTTATCCTTTAATGCTTCGAAATCCAGGGCAAAATGGGGTGGTTTTACTCTCAAATGGTATCAGGAGCTCTTCCACAATGAGGATATTATGGCTGCATTATCAACGACACTGATCATCGCCATAACCTCCGCTCTCATCGCCACACTTCTTGGAACTGCAGCTGCAATAGCTATGAACAGTATGAAGAAGACACCCAGGACGATATTGCTCGCTATCACCAATATACCGATGTTGAATGCTGATATCGTAACCGGTATCTCCCTCATGTTGATTTTCGTAGCACTTAATTTTACTCTGGGCTTCACCAGTGTATTACTGGCACATATTACATTTAACATCCCCTATGTGATCCTCAGTGTCATGCCGAAGCTAAAGCAGCTGAATGCTCATACCTTTGAGGCAGCACAGGATTTGGGTGCCTCTCCGGTATATGCCTTCTTCAAGGTCATTCTGCCGGATATCTTTCCCGGAGTATTATCCGGCTTCTTTTTGGCCTTCACCATGTCTCTGGATGATTTTGTAATCACTCATTTTACGAAAGGTCCTGAGATCAATACATTATCAACGAAGATATACACAGAGGTCCGCAAAGGTATTAAACCGGAGATCTATGCTCTTTCCACCCTCATGTTTGTAACCGTGTTATTATTACTGATCTTCATTAATCGGAGAAAAGCGGACAAAAACACCTTAATCAGAAAAGTGTGATAAAAGTAACACTTGAAGTTATTACAAAAGAAATCAGAAGGGTAGCCAATCCCTTGAATAATAAGGAGAAGAACGAAATGAAGAAAATATTGTTTTATCTAACCCTGTTTACGATTGCTTTCGGTCTTATGACCGGCTGCAGCAAGGACACTGGGAATAAGGTCTATGTCTATAACTGGGGTGAATACATCGATCCTGATGTTCTGGATTCTTTTGAGGAAGAGACCGGAATTGAGGTAGTATATGACGAGTTCGAGCAAAACGAAGAGATGTATCCCAAGATCAAAGCAGGTGCGGTACAATATGATGTTGTATGCCCTTCCGACTATATGATTCAGAAAATGTCGGATGAAGGTCTCCTGGCTGAGATTAACTATGACAATGTACCCAACATCAAGAATATCGATCCCGCTTATCTGGAAAGTTCAAAAAGCTTTGATCCGGAGAACAAATACAGTGTCCCTTATTGCTGGGGTACCTTAGGAATCCTTTATAACAAGACCATGGTGGATGGGCCTATCGACAGCTGGGGAGCCATCTTCGATGACAAATACACCGGTAATATCCTGATGATTGATAGTGTCCGCGATGCTTTTGGTATTGCTCTCAGCTATCTTGGCTATGACTTAAACAGTACTGACGAATCTCAGCTTGAAGAAGCGAAAGAACTGCTCAAGCAGCAATACCCCTTAGTTCAGGCTTATGTTGTGGATCAGGTTCGCGATAAGATGATCGGTGGTGAAGCTGCCATTGGTGTAATCTATTCCGGTGAAGCGATCTTCACTCAGAGAGAGAATCCGGATCTGGAATATGTCGTACCAAATGAAGGCTCTAATGTATGGATTGATGGCTGGGTCATTCCTAAGAATTGCAGAAATAAAGAAAATGCCGAAGCGTTCATTAATTATATGTGCGATGCAAAGATTGCGCTTAAGAACTTTGAATATATCACCTACTCCACTCCGAATGCCGCTGCAAGGGACATGATTACAGATGAAGATATCAAGAACAGTAAGGTCGCCTTCCCCGAACAATCCGTTCAAAAAGGGCGTCGTGTCATCGACGCCCTTTTACTCATGCTATGCTCGAACCACATTTCTCTCTTTCCCTTCACGGAAAGCAATAATATTCTGGTATACTTCTTCTGTCACTCTCTGTCTTGCTTCTATGGTTGCCCAGGCAATATGAGGTGTGATAATCAGCTTGGAGCTATCCTGAATCTCAATCAGCGGATTAGTAGCCGCCATTGGCTCCATAGTCAGAACATCAAGACCGGCACCACCGATCCAGTCCTCCTTCAGAGCCTTCGCCAAAGCATCCTCGTTCACGATCGGACCTCTTCCCAAATTCAGTAAGAGTGCTGTCTTCTTCATCATTCGAAGTTCCCTCTCATTGATCAGGTCCTTTGTCTTATCATTCAGTGGAGCATGGATGGATAGGATATCGGACTCTTTCAGTAACGTATCAAGATCAACCTGATGATAGGATGGATTCGAGTTTTTACCGCTCGTAGAATAATAGATTATGTTACAGCCAAAAGCTGATGCCACCTCTGCAACCCCTCTTCCTATCTCCCCAAGACCGATGATTCCCCAGGTCTTACCTGCCATCTCATGAAACTTCTCTATAAAATGACTGAAGATATCGGAGCGGATGTAATCTCCACTTTTCACAAAGCGATCATAATAACTTAATTTCTCATACAGGAAGAAAAATAACGCAAAAGTATGCTGCACTACCGACTGGGTTGAATAACCCTTCACATTGGCTACGGTGATATTACGCCCGTTCGTATAATTAAAGTCTACGATATTTGTACCGGTACCAGTGATACAGATTAGTTTAAGCTGCTCAGCCAAGTGCAGTGTCTCCTCATTCATCGGAACCTTATTCACGATGATAATATCTGCTTCCTTACATCTCTGCGCATTCACTTCCGGCTTGGAACAGGGATATTTTATAACTTCCCCCAAACGATCGAACATCGATAAATCCACATCATCCCCCAGGGTATCCGTCTCAAGAAATACAATTTTCATGGTCTACATCCTTTCTATTACAACAAGCTTAGTCTCATCCTACTATATCAGGAACTATCCTTCTAACTCTTCAAGCAACACATTGATCGATCAGTTCAATGGGATTGAACAAATACAGTGAACATGAAAATTGTCCGAGCCAGAGAGGCCAAACACCCCCTGAAACGAACAATTTTATGAAAGCTCATACCATATCGAACTACTTATCTTATTCTCTCCGGGAAACCCACTTTCTTCTGAACTTTACGAAGAGTCTTCGTTGCATAATAATTGGCTTTCTCTGCATTTGCTTTGATAATGCCGTCGATATAAGCCTTATCTTTCTCGAGACGATGGAATTCATCCTGAATTGGCTTCAACATACCGGCCACTGCTTCACCTACAGCGAGTTTAAAATCACCATAGCCAGAAGCCATGAATTCATTCTCGATTTCTGCTGCTGTCTTACCGGTAGCAATGCTGTATATCTCAATAAGGTTCTTAATTCCGGGCTTCTCATCACTATATCACTATATCGTATGGTATTATCCGAGTCGGTAACTGCTCTCTTAAACTTACGAATAATCGTATCCGAGTCATCCATCAGATAGATGCTGGCATTCATATTCTCATCTGATTTAGACATCTTTTTCTCCGGCTCCTGGAGACTCATTATCTTTGCTCCCTGCTTTCCTAAGTAAGGCTCCGGAATCGTGAATACATCACCATAGATACTATTGAATCGTTCTGCAATATCACGGGTAATCTCGATATGCTGCTTCTGATCTACACCTACCGGTACAATATCCGATTGGAATAACAGAATGTCTGCAGCCATCAATACCGGGTAAGTATATAAGCCGGAATTGATATTATCTGCATGCTTTGCTGATTTATCCTTAAATTGGGTCATTCGATTTAGTTCACCCATATAGGTAAAACAATTTAATATCCAGCTCAGTTCCGCATGTGCACTGACATGGGATTGATAATAGATGCAATTCTTCTCCGGATTAAGTCCTGCTGCTATATATAAAGTCAATAGAGCTCGTGCTCTCTTCCTTAGCTCAGCCGGATCCTGGCGAACTGTGATGGAATGCATATCAACTACGCAGTAAAAGGTCTCATAATCATCTTCAAAATCCACCCAATTTCTTAGAGCTCCCAGATAATTACCCAAGGTAAGTGTACCGGTTGCCTGCATTCCGCTAAATAACGATTTTTTACCATCCAACATATAATCCACTTCCTATCCATTAGTCAAGCCCCTTAACAAGATGCTCTCTCGTCAGATACTTGCAAGTATCAATCAAATCTATATCTTTCAATATATAAAGAATGATCGAAAATGTCAATGCTTACTGTCTACGAATTTTGGCAGTTCGGCAAGAGTATCAATCACTCCTTCATACTCCTTCACATCACCAAAGCCATATCTGGCAAGGATAAAAGGAACGCCTGCTGCCTTGGAGGCAGTTGCATCACCCTGGGTGTCTCCGACATAGATCGGATTCTTCAAACCATTTCGCTCGATCACTAGACGGATATTATCCGCTTTCAACTTGCCGGATCGGCCCGGATACTCATAATCCAGGAAATATCTCTCCAACTGTGGGTATGCTTGAAAGAAGCATTGAATATATCCCTCCTGGCAATTGCTCACGATGAACAGCTTATGTTTCTTTGATAATTCTTCCAACACCTGCTCCAAATTATCGTATAACCTGGCCCCATGTTCCGCAAGATATTCGCATTCATAATCACAGCATTCCTTCATTACTTGAATTGCATGCTCACAGGGAACGCTCTGATAAAGCTTCACTGCAATATCATCCAATGGTAATCCAAACAATTCCTGCAATCGTTCGGGAGTCACAACTTCCTTCACTTCCGGATGTCGTTCCACCAGCACCTGATTGAAAGCCATTGCCACTTCCTTGGTCGAATCCCATAAGGTTCCGTCCAAATCAAAAATTATACTATCTATCATTTTTATTAACCTTTGTCCCTTAATATTTCTTTACAGATTTCATCTCAATACCGGTAAAATCATTGACGCTGTTTCTGAACTCCATACTCTGTCCCGGTAAAAATCAGATTATGTTATTTTACCATATTACACCGATCCTTACAACCTATATTGAACCCTTGTTTTTTAAGGTAACTACACTGTTGCATGTAGCACAAATATACTATATGGTTTGAGAATTTTCTATATATTATATTTGTTTATTAATATATTATCAAAAACAGAATCCACAAAATCTCTATTACATGATATAATCTTGATACAAAGTTGATTTTCATCTTAATAAATTCAATCTGTATTTTATTGCATATAGCAAAGAAAGAAGGTAACCATGAAACAAATCGCAAGCTTTACCATTGACCATATGAAATTACTCCGAGGCTTTTATGTGTCCAGAAAAGATAAGATTGGCAACGAAACTATCACCACCTTCGACATTCGCATGACCCGTCCGAATTTTGATCCGGTGATGATGACCGGTGAGATGCATACGATTGAACACCTAGCCGCAACCTATCTGCGCAATCATCCGGTATATGCGGACAAGGTAGTATACTTCGGTCCCATGGGCTGCCGTACCGGTTTCTACTTATTATTAGGCGGGGACTATACCTCACAGGAGATTCTACCCCTCCTCATCGAAACCTATGAATTCATCCGTGACTTCACCGGAGAGATTCCGGGTGCTACTCCGGAAAACTGCGGCAATTATTCCGACATGAACCTGGATATGGCTAAGCATTATGCAATGGGTTATCTGGATGAAGTACTTTACCAGGCAACCGATGACAACCTGATCTATCCAAACTAAATGAATTATGATATTTTGGGCTGCTCCTGTTCTCGGAGTAGCCTTTTTAATTGCGTCCTTCCCTCTCGATGATAATAACCTCAGACAGTTAAGTGCATTTTTCGTGGTTCCCTGAATATACTGTATTGAGTATTTATAATAGGAGAAGCTATGGCAAACCTGAACTATTCACACACCGCTGAGATAATGAAAGCCGCTTTGCCCTTCTTTAGTTCTGCGACCAGAATTCAGATGGACTTCTATACGAAGGCACTGGATCTGATGGGTAGCCTGAACACCTTGTCCGGCCGCAATAGTATGGTTGCCTGTGGCTACGAGAATAGTAGTATCGATGTGGAAGGTCTGTTAAACGGAATTCGTCCTATGTGTGATAATAAGGAGCGGGCTATCATAGACCGCATTCTTAATATATTTAACATGAAAAGAATGTTTGAGATGTACAACAATCTAATGAACACAATGAAAACCATGCAGGGATTCGGTGGTTTTGATTTCACTGACGACAGTAGTCAGGATGATACGGATACAGTCACAGGGAATTTTACCGGCTTCAATTTTGACTCCATCTTTCGGGGGAGCAGCTCCGAGGAAACGAAATCTGAAGACTCAAAAACCGAGGATACTGCTTCGCAGGACACGCAAAGTAATACTCAGAGTAATGAAAATAACTTTACGAATAATAATCCCATGTTCGAGATGCTAAAGAACATGATGCCTCCGGAGCAACAGGGCACCTTTGAAAACCTAAGAATGCTTTTAAATACGATGTCATATGATAATAATAGCAAATCTGATGATAGTAAGGAGCATGATCATGGCTGATACGTCTTGGACCAATAACCCTAAGTTGAACAATGTTGACCCTAAAAAGCTTGCTATACTTTTAGAATTAATGAAGGAATCGGAAGGGAAACCAATGGATAAACTGTTGCCCTTATTGATGACTACGAACAAACGGCTTCAGGAGCAGAATCTTACCTTTACAAAGGATGAAAGTGATTTAATGATTGATATTCTGACTAAGAATATGACCCCAAAAGAAAAGCAGCAATTTGAAATGATTCGTAAGATGATGGCAACCAGAAAATAAGAATTTACAAAAGGGCAGGGACAATACATCCGACTACAATGTAGTTTAGATGAAGATTGTCCCTGCCCATTTTCGCTTCCTACAGTTACTTTTCTTGTTTCTCCAAAGCAGCATATACTCTTAATATCTCACTGACGCTCCAAGCCTGTGCATAGCAGCCCTCAGAAATCGTCGGGAGATCACCGTCATAGATTTCTGCAATCTGACCGACACAGCCTTCTCTTAAGCCTGCTTCCAGTACGGACAGTTGTTCTTTCACTTTCTGAACGGCTGCACTGCTGTTCTCATTCACCTTAAGATAAGCCAGATAATATGCTCCTAAGGGAAATGCCCATACCGTACCCTGATGATAGGCCATATCACGGTTAAAGTGACTGCCACCGTAGGAAGCTTTAAAGTCCGGATCGTGTTTATCCAGACTTCTAAGACCATAAGGAGTATATAGTCTCTCATATACCTTGTTCACTACCTTAATCTCCTGATCTCTCGCAAGCATGGTAAAAGGCAAGGACACCGCCCAGATCTGGTTACATCGAATCTGCTCATCCGCTCCGGTCCCGGAGATCAGATCCTTCAGACAGCCCTTTTCTTCATTCCAGAACTTCTGACGAAAGCTTAATTTAACCTTCTCTGCCAACCGTTCATAGCTCTGGTTGTCTTTACCGAAGAGACTTGCAAATACCCCAAGAATTTTATTAGCATTGTACCAGTAGGCATTGATTTCTACCGGTTTACCATGTCGTGGCGTAGGAAGAATATCTCCAAAACGTACATCCATCCAGGTAACCTGATCATAGCCGCCTCCGGCCTCGATAAGGCCATCCTCATCCATTCGGATATGAAAATCAGTCCCCTTCTGATACCAAGCCAGAATATCCTCCATGACCGGATAAGCTTCCTTAACAAATTCCAAATCCTTGCTTTCGAGATAATACTCATATACTGCGGTTATGAATAATAAGGATGCATCGACCGTATTATAGATTGGTTCAGAGCCACCCTCCGGGAACATATTCGGCATCAAGCCCTTCCTGCTATATTGCATAAAGGTCCGAAACATTCCTTTTGCCTCTTCAAACCTTCTTGTAGAAATACAACAACCCACCAGAGCAATCATGGTATCTCTGCCCCAATCTGCGAAGAATGGGTATCCAGCCATGATGGATTTACCCTGCGTTGATTCTCTGTCTACTACGAATTGATCCGCACTTCGAACCAGCTGCATCCCAATAGGATCCGTTATATCCGCCTGAACCAGAAGCTCCTGCTGTCGTGCCAGTTCCTCCTGATATATCTGATCAAATTCCACCTCGATCGGCTTCATACTATAGATCAAATCCAGTACTGTCTCCTTGCCCGACGCTACCTTCAGATGCAGACTGTGATTCTTAGCCGTCTTTCCTATCGCATCTCTTCCATCCCTTGCGTCATAGGAATAATACAGATCTTCCGTATATGAGGTATCCTCTAGCTCTACTGATGCATTGGTTTTGTAATACAGCTTATGTCCGTTGCTTGCAATAAAACTATCTGTTGTCGTAAAGCTTTGGCCCTGAGAGATGCTTTCACCCTTGGCAACAAATTGTAACTCCGGGATTAGAGTAAAGTCTGCGTCAAGCGCCATACGATTATTCAGTTCATAGCGTATGCCAATCGTATTCTCTCGATGTCGCATCACGATAGTTTTCTTAATCTCTATCCCCTCGACCTGATAATACCATATCGGAACAGCTTCGAATTGAAACTGCTGTAAATAAGTGTAGCCGGTCTTATTGCTGGTGTGCACCACATATTCCTGACTGGATAGGGGATGCACTTCTCCTGCGAGTTGAAGAACCTCCTCCACCTTAGACACCATATGGACCCGGTAGTTCGGAGCCTTGGTGCAAGCCATCAATAATGCATGATCGTTGCGTGCATTGGAGCCGATGATACTTAAGGAGGAATATCCGCCTAGTCCATTGGTAATCAGGTAGCAATTCTCCTGTCCTCTCGCCATACTGCTCCAGTCATTTCTCCCATATACAAATCTCAATACGATACCTCCTGCTATTTTAAGATGACAATAGAATACAACGGCATCGAAAGAACTCCATCCGCCAGAGTCACCTCGCTGCCATCTACGGTAAGATAGCCTCTGATTACCTGTCCTTCGTAGCCTGCTTTCTTTAAGTCTACCGTTGTCGCTTCCTTATTAATATTAGAGATGATGACTAGCTTACTGCCTTTATATTCTCTCTCCAGAGCACAGACATTCTTGTCGGTCAGTGCTTCTATCAATGTACTCTTGCCTCTTGCAATCTCCGGATTCTCATTGCGGATACGAACAGCACGTTTATAATAATTAAGGATAGACAATGGATCTGTAAGCTGCTCCTCCACAGGAGCAAATTTCTGCTCAACTGCATCTGCATTCGCCACAGGCTTGGTCATTCCTACACCATCCTTCGACCACTGCATCGGCAGACGTTTATTCTCATCCTTGGTTCCGGAGCTGTTCATACCAATCTCCTCTCCGTAATAGACGAAGGGATTGCCACTCATCGTCAGCACCAATCCCGCTGACATCTTCATCTGCTCAACATTATTTGCACACATCGCAGAGATTCTGGTGGTATCATGGTTACTAACAAATGGCGCATCAATATAATTCGGATTGCTGGTGCTATAAGCTTCCTGCATCTTGATTATATTCTTACCCAAGGATGAAGCAGAGCCAATCCCCAGTTTTCTGACCGAATTGATGATGAGTCCATCATATTCTGCCAGCGGGAAATTAAAGAAGCTGGTTACACCACTGGTATAATAAGTAGTAATCGCATTGAATTCATCCCATACCTCACCTACGATATAAGCATCCGGCTTTACCCCGGTGACATAATCGCTAAACCACTTCAGAACCTCAACATTCTTGCCGGACTCTCCGGTAAAGAATTCCTTCGCCGCATCCAGTCGGAAACCATCTACACCAAGATCCAGCCAGTACTTCGCGATCTTCTCGATCTCACCCCTTACTGCTGGGCTTTCGAGTGCCAGATCCGGCATCTGATCCCAGAATACGCATTCATAATACCAGTCCGAGCTTCCTGCTTTATGATAATCTTCCTTACCCTTGCCGTCCTTTGTAAAATGATAATATTCAACATAAGGGCATACACTCGAATCCGGTTCTTCACCGTCACTTAAGGTCTCCAGATAATCCACTGCCTGTGTGAACCAGGGATGCTTTGCTGAAGTATGATTGAATACCAGATCGATAATCAGCTTGATATCTCTTTTCTTACATTCATCGAGCAGCTTCTGAAAATCCTCCAGCGTTCCGTATTGCTTATCCACATCATAATAATTCATAACATCATATTTATGATAAGTTGTCGAAGGCATAATCGGCATCAGCCAGATACCGTTAAAGCCCATCTCATTCTGAATATAATCCAGCTTCGAAGTAATTCCGTTGAAATCTCCGATGCCGTTACCATCACTGTCGCAGAAAGAATACACAAAGATCTCATAATAATTCCGATAGTTATCCGGAAGGATATTCAAGTTCTGCTCATATTCATAAGGTGCCACCGTCTGTGTGGCTACCTCGGTCGGAGCAACTGTCGGTGAAGTTACGGTTACTTCCTCCTTCGTCGTATTCCCTTCTGTGGTATTCTGCTTCGTCTTTCCGACAGAATTACTACAACCCATTAATATCATTGACATTAAAAGCAGCAAACTTAATGTCAGAATCAATTTTCTTCTCATCACAATTCCCTCTCCTGTTTTACTTCTTTATATAGAAAGAAGTACTGTATTGAATCTCCCAGTACCTCTTTCTTATAGTATTTGTACAATGTCTACTCTTTGATATTGCATAGCTAATAATTAAGTAGTATTTCTCTGCCTGATTAGCCTTTTACCGCACCTGCAGTACCTTCCACATAGAACCGCTGTGTGAACAAGAACAGAATTACAATCGGAATGGATATGATTACACAGCCTGCAAAGAAGGTTGTATAATAGTATTCCGCAAATTCCTTCTCAAGCATTGTCCACAGACCGATCGCGATTGTATAGTAGGCACGATCCTGACCCAGGATAACCTTAGCGAAGATGTAATCTACCCAGGGAGCCATAAAGGAGGTCAATAGTGTATTTACAATGATTGGCTTGGAAAGCGGTATCGTTATCTTAGTGAACACCTTCCACTTCGAAGCACCGTCAATATATGCGGCTTCATCAATTGTTCTGGGAAGTGTATCAAAGAATCCCTTTGCAATATAGAAGCCAAGACTGGCTCCACAGGAGTATACCAGTACCAAGGCAACAAGCTTAAGCTGTCCTGACTCCAGGAAACCAAAGCCTTTTAAGATATAATAAACTGCGATCATTGACATGAAGCTCGGGAACATTCCCAAGATCAGAGCAATATTCAACAGCTTCTTTCTCATTCGAAAACGTAATCTGGATAAGACATAGGATACACTTAGTACAAAGAAGGTAGCCAGGATACAGGATGCAATTGCAACTAACATTGTATTGGTTAACCATTTTGTAAATACTAAGCTGCCATATTGGTCAAACAGATTTTTATAATTATCAAGTGTATATCCTCTCGGCATAATATAGCTCTTATAGGTACCACCCTCTGCTCTGAAAGAAGTCAGGATTACGAATGCAATCGGGAGAACCCAGATAAAGCCTAGAATTGCCAAGCCGATATGAACGATGGAATTCGTAATAATTTTTTTCGTACGACCGGTTTTCTTTGTCTTCATTATTGGAATCCCTCCTCATCTTTATAGGATGCTGTACGACGATAAGTTAACAACGAGAAGGTTGCCAGAATTACGAATACGATGATACCGATAACGGAACCAAGGTTATAATCCTTATTCGTAATCGTTAACTTATAGAGCCAGGTAACCAGCAGATCCGTCTTACCTGCATAGTAGTATTCGATGGACTCAGGACCTCCGCCGGTCAAGAGATAGATAACATTAAAGTTATTAATATTGCCGACAAATGCTGTAATTAAGGAAGGGCTCGTAATAAACAGCATATAGGGTAAGGTAATCTTGAAGAAGGTTACCAAAGCATTTGCTCCGTCTACCTTCGCTGCTTCATAAAGATCCTTCGGAATGTTATTCAGGATACCTGTGGTGCTTAACATAGTAAAAGGAACACCAATCCAGATATTGATACAGATGATTGTAATCTTTGCGATTGATCCGTCCGTGAGGAACGGAACGGACTGTGTTACATCAATCACTCCAAGAGTACGTAACAATGAATTCATCGGACCATTTGTATTAAAGATTGTTCTCATGGTAAGTAAGGAAACAAATTGCGGTACTGCGATGGATAATACAAATAAGAATCTCCAGAACCCTTTGAAACGGGTTCCCTCACGATTAATTACAATCGCTAACAGCATTCCAAGGATATAGCAGGTAAAGGTCGCAAAAACCGCCCAGATGATGGTCCATTGGAATACCGGCCAGAAGGTATTGGATAGAACACCTCCGGTCTTGAACATAGCTACAAAATTATCGAAGCCTACCCAGTCAAATAAATTACCCGGTGGCTGATGGTCTCTGTCATAATTGGTAAATGCAATAAAAATGTTAAATACCAGCGGTACCACGGTAAATGCGATAACTCCAATAATCGGTACTGCCAGCAGGGTTGCTTGAAGTTTACTATTGGTTAAGGACTTAATATCGTCAACAAAGTTTGGTATCGATTTACCAAGCTCTTTTCTTAATTGTGAATCGTATGCGCTTTTAACAGAAGAAGTAAGAGCTGCAATAAATACAGCGGTAACAAACAAGGTAACTACGCCATAAAGCAGGCAAAGCATTGAATTATCGCCAACTACATATTCATAAATTCCCTTTGCTTCATTGAATACTTCTTCCTGTGTTTTTGTTCCCAGAGTAGTAAGGTCTTGTAGGGCCTTTATTCCTATGCTGGTCATGTAGATAAAATACCCAGCTTCCAAAGCGAGATATAGAAGTCCTCTCATAATCTGCTTATGTAGGATGTTACCTAAGCCAAAAATAATTGCAGACAGCTTAGTGATTACATTCCCATGCACAAATGCAGTTCCAAAACCGTATTCTCCAAGGAACATAGGCTTGCTGAATCTTTTTTGCTTCTTTCCGGCCATAGTTTTCCTCCTCGTAATAAATGTTACTTGTATCCTTCTTCATGATAGAAACGGAATGCCCCAGTTTTGGAACATTCCGTTTTATCAATATTCACGACCACGGATTACAGTGAAGCTGACAATCCTTACCGATCATGACAAATAGTTCGTATCTATTCCTAATTGATTACTCAACTACCATAGTTGATACGAAGGTATCTAACTTAGTCTGAGCATTATCTTTATTTAAATCACCACTCTTGATCTCAGTAGCGATTGCGCCTGCATTTGCCCAGTATCTAGCACCGAACTCTGCTGCGGTAGGCTGCATTACAGATGCAACTTCTGCTTCCTTAACGATAACTGCTGCAACGGGATCTGCCTGAACCTCAGGAGAAGCACCAACGGTTAAGTTAGTGGGAACCTGTGCTGTCTCAACAAAACGCTGTTTCTGCATCTCTTCTCCGCCTAAGTAAGCTGCAAAAGCAACTGCTACCTGAGGGAACTTAGCCTGAGCATTAACACCGATTGCCTTGGAGCCGTAGAAGCCCTTCAACTGATAATCTTTGCCATCCGGATTGAAGGTAGGAATAACTGCAAGACCTAAATCATCCTTTAAAGCATCTTTGTATAACTGATAGTTCCAAGAGCCATCAAACCAAGCGCCAATTCTGTGGTCAGCTGCTAACTCAGATAAGGATACATCATCGCTATAAGCTGTCTTAGGATTGTTGATTAAGTCGATTAAGTAATTGGTTACTGCTAAACCGGTAGGATTGTTCCAGTTACATCCAGCTGCAAAATCCTTCTGGCTATCACCGTAGATTGTTAAGCCTGCACCGTAGTACCAGGAGCCTAATTTCCAACCACCTGCAGAGTCAAAGCAGAAGTTGTATACGTTATCAGCGGTTTTCTTAGCCATAATAGACTCAACGGACTTAACATCCTCTTCTGTTAAGAGGGACTTATCATAGTACATGAAGAATGTATTGTGTGTGAAAGGAATAGCATAGATTGCATCATCTACAGATACAGTAGCTACTACTGCTTCAGCCATAGTAGACTTAACCATCTCTTCGGTAGATCCACCAAGTCTTGCGATTGCACCAGCATCAACAAGAGCTGTTAACTGGTCATTAGCGAAGAAGTATACATCTCCTGCTGCTGTAACATCTTTAAGGATCTCATCCTTTGCTGTATCTTCACCCTGTGCTTCAACAGTAAAAGTGATGTTCCATTCGGGATGTAATGCCTGGAAGGACTTGCACATAGCATCCATGGTACCTGTCTGGATCTGGTTCTCAGGAGCCCATACCTTTAAGGTTACATTTTCAGGAGCTACGGGAGCTGTCGTTGCTGCAGGAGCCTCGGTTGCTTTAGGTGCCTCAGTTGCTGCGGGTGTTTCGGTTGCTTCTTTCTTACCACATGCTGCAAAACTGCTCATTACTAAAACAGTTGCCATGAGTAAAGCCAAAAGTTTTGTTACTTTCTTCATAATTTCCTCCTTTGCCGCTCTATGCGGGTCTTAAAATAATTTTTTGAACGTCCTTATAGAAATTATAAACTCTTGTGAACCCCATCCATAAGTCCATTCCACCTCTTTCTCAACGTGCTGATAGTTGGAGCATCTCCACCTAAGCTTTGTTGTGTATACAAGCTAAGATTGTGAGTGATCTAGCCTGCATGTACAATAGATTTTGCGCTTCGCTTAAAATCTATTGTCATGAATAAATATGTTGGGTAACATACTAATTCCAGATTTCGTTCGCGTAGTCCCGTATGGTTCTATCGCTGGAGAACTTACCGGCATTCGCCGTATTAATGAAGCACTTTCTGCGGAAAGTGAAGGTATCGGAGAAATCCTTGTTCACTCTGAGCTTTGCTTCGCAGTAAGGAATAAAGTCTAACAACAGGAAGTAGTGATCCGGTTTGTGCCAATGAGCTCCGTAAATTATGCTGTTGTATAATTCTGTGAACAT
>JAGFXQ010000003.1 GCA_017861355.1 Bacillota bacterium | reverse complement strand
TGACATGCTGGTTAAGAAAGCTAGTAAGAACGAACGAATAGAGATAGCGATGGAATACTATGCACATCATTATGTAATCGGTACTCAACCTTTTCAAACCGATCCAAGGGAGGATTATAGAATTACATATCATAGCGTGGATATCTGTGTAAAAAATGAAGCTGTCTGGGATGCATACTTTAATCTGATGATTGTAAATCAGATGGCAGAGGGGATGAATCAGGATAGCTTTCGTCGCGCGGAACTGGTCAACACACTCAGTCAAGTTCATGAGATAGTGTATTATGATTATGATAATGTTGACCGGGATACCTTCATCTGTGCTTTGCATGAGGCTAACGAATTGCTCAAAAAGAGCCTGGCCTCCAAGAACTCTGACTCTGCCCCATATGCGGGCTTGATCGGTCATTCTCACATGGACACGGCATGGCTTTGGGATAGAAAGGAAACGATTAAAAAGTGCGCTAGAACGTATTCGAATCAGATGAATTTGATGGATCAATATCCAGACTATAGATTTGTTCAGAGTTCTGCCTTTCATTCTGCTTTGATGAAGGACGATTATCCGGAATTATTCGAGGCGATGAAGGAACAGGTTGCAGCAGGAAGGTATGAACCAAACGGAGCTGTATATATCGAGTGCGATTGTAATATTCCTTCCGGGGAAACCATGATCCGACAATTTTTGTGGGGACAACGCTTCACCAGAGAGAATTTTGGGTATACCTCGGATACCTTTTGGCTTCCGGATACCTTTGGTTACAGTGCATCTCTGCCTCAGATTATGAAAGGATTCGGAGTAAGATACTTTCTTACAACGAAGCTGAACTGGGGTGATACTACTGAATTCCCTTACGATACCTTCTATTGGAAGGGGATTGATGGCTCTGAGGTTTTTGTGCATTTTAATAAGACCCATACAGGACCGGAACCGAAGTACATGTTGAAACATGTGATCGGAAACAGTAAAGATTCAATTAAGGAGAAGAGAGTTACGAATATGCGTCTACTCTCCTATGGAGAAGGGGACGGTGGTGGCGGACCTACCTTTGAGATGATTGAGGTGGCTAATCGTTTAGCCGATGTCGAGGGGCTTCCTAAATCGAGCCATGTTACGGTAAGTGAGTTTATGAAACGATTGGAACATACTTCAGTGGAGGCTTCATCCTATACGGGCGAGCTGTATCTTGAGCTGCATCGGGGAACCTTGACTAATCAGCATACAATTAAAAGAAATAACCGTCTGGCTGAAATTGCCTTAAGGAATCTGGAATACATTACGGTCCGGGATGCGATACAGAGGAAGTTACCTGCGGATAATGAGAATATCAATCTATTAATGAAAGATCTCTTAGTGAATCAATTTCATGATATTTTGCCCGGGACCTGTGTTCCTGCTGCTCATGATCAAGCGATATCGGAGACGGAGAACATTATTAATCAAGCAAATAGACAGATTGATACAATCCTACAGCCTGGATCGGACAAACACAAGGTATCGGTGATCAACACCCTCTCCTTTGCGAGACAGGATGTGATTTACCTGGATTATCTCAAGGGTTATATTGTGAAGGGCAATTATAAGCAGCAGATCATAACTGATATCCATGGAGAAGAAAAGCTGGCAGTAAGTGGCTTAACGATTCCTGCATTTGCCAGTGTGGTTCTCGAACTGGTACCAGGTGAGCTTGATGATAAGTCGGTGTTCTGTCTGGAAGGAAATGTACTTGAAACACCTTTCGCAAGAGTGTCATTTGATGAAAAAGGTTATATTAGTTCCTTCCTGGATAAAAGGGAGCGTAGAGAATTGAGAGGAGAGGGGTATCCTCTGAATGCTTTTCTTGTCGCAGAGGATGTTCCAAGTGACTGGGATAATTGGGATCTGGATGCGGATATTGAAAGTAAGTTTAAGGATGCTGCAGTGCTCCTATCTAGAAATGTGGTATCAGTTGGAGAAGTGGAATGCAGGATAAGAAGTGAATATCGATTGACCCCAAACTCTCTTCTGCAACAGGATATGATCTTTTATGCCGATAGTGCTGAGGTGCGTTTTGATACTGTTATGGACTGGAGGGATCATCATAGATTCTTAAAAACAGCCTTTGATTCTTCCATTCATGCAGATTTTGCAAGACATGAGATTCAGTTCGGATATCTTATGCGCCCTACAAACCGTAATACTGCGGTAGAAAAAGCGAAGTTTGAAGTGTCAAATCATAAATATACTGACCTTTCTGAGAATAGATATGGAGTAGCAATCTTCAATGACTGTAAGTATGGAATCTCGGTACAGGATTCGAAGCTTCATCTATCTCTGCATAAGGGAGGCTGCAGACCGGACTATCGCGGAGATCAGGGCGTTCACAGCTGTTGTTACAGCTTTTGTCCGCACAACATGGGTTTCCAGGCGGAAAGTGTAATCCAACCAGCATATAGGATGAATTATAAACCGATCATCATACCCGGTGAATATGAGGAGCAGAGCCTTATTGAGGTAAGTGCTGCGAATATTATGATTGAGACTGTGAAACCTCTCGAAGAGAAGGAAAAGGCTTTTATTCTCAGAATATATGAAGCGGAAGGAACCTACACCAATGCGACCTTGCTCTTGCCTGATTGGGTTAAGGGTATCGCAATAACGAATATGCTGGAAGAGCAAGAGGAGGTTCTGCCCTTGTCTCGGGAAGTTGAACTAAACTTCAGTGCCTTTGAGATAAAAACAATCAAGGTGAATTATTAATGAAAAAGCTTCAATCACAGATACTCATTAAGTATTTTGTTATCATATGCTGGGTTGCGTATTTCTCAACTTACCTAGGACGACTGAATTATGTGGCTGCGATGAATGAAATGGTTCGAACCGGGTTTTTAACAAAACCGGAAGCAGGAGTGATCGGAACCGGATTTTTCTTTTGTTACGGCTTTGGACAACTACTCAGTGGATTTCTGGGTGATCGTATTCCTTCGAGATGGATGTGCTTTGCCGGAATTGCAAGTTCCTCGGTGATCAACATGGTTATGGCATTTACTGAGAGCGGTTCGGATATGCTTTTACTTTGGTGTATCAATGGATTCGCTCAATCCCTTACCTGGGCGCCGATTATCAAGATATTATCAGAACGTCTAAGTGCCGAGCAGTGTAAAAAAGCCAGTGTTGCTATGACGACAACCGTTGCTGTCGGAACGATATCTGCCTATGCTCTTGCTGCCCTGATGATAGGTGTGGCGGACTGGAGAGGAGTTTTTGTTGCTTCCTCACTTATCGTCGGAGTGGTCTCCGTAATGTGGCTGGTTGCGATCGGGCGAATTGAGAAAGTGGCGGATACCTCATATGTTGAGAAGGAGGCAACATTAGTTGTTGATGTTACTCTGAAGGAGCGAGATGTTAACACGGTTAATAATATAGTGCCGGTAGTGGGTAATATCTGGTCATTGCTATTGGTTATGGGGATAGTTCCGATTATGCTTTGTGTTGTTCTGCAGGGGATTCTTAAAGATGGAGTAATGACCTGGGTTCCGACTTATATCTCTGAGATTTATCAATTAGGGTCAGTAACATCAATCCTTGCCTCGATTATGCTTCCTATCACCAATCTGGGTGGAGTATATGCTGCGTATTATCTCAACTCACGATACTTTAGGAATGAAATAAAGACATCGGGTGTGTGTTTTGCTATAACCGCCGGTGCGATCTTGTCGCTTGTGATTTTTGGCAGATTTCATGTTATAATCGCAGTGATAGCTCTTTCTATCACGACCTCTGGAATGATGGGTGTTAACACGATGCTGATCAGCTTGCTACCGCTTTATTTCGCAAGGATGAATAAGGTCTCGACCGTTACCGGAATATTAAATTCCTGTGCTTATGCAGGGAGCGCCATCTCGAGTTATGGAATTGGATTGATTGCGCAACGCTTTGATTGGGAGGTTACGATATTAATCTGGTTTTTCTTGGCTATTGCCGGAGTTGCTATCTGTTTTGTCACAAGGAGCCAATGGCAGAAGGTATCGCAGGAAAAGGTGCTGGAGCCATCTGGTGAGCTGTAAAATAATCTTTTCTTTTAGAATTTGTTGTTGTATAATATTGTTAAGTATATTAAATATATAGAAGAGGTGTATAAAGTTGGATAGGGACAGTTTTTTATATAAACAGTTATATGAAGATTTGAAGAAAAAGATAGATGATAATATTTATGGCGAAGGGACGAAAATACCTTCGGATGAAGAATTGAAGAATAAATTCGGAGTAAGTATTATCACTGTAAAAAAAGCCCTAGGTATGCTGAAGGATGAAGGAATGCTGCAAAGAATACCGGGAGTGGGAACCTTTGTTAAGGTACGCAATCCGGTGGTAGAAGAATCGTATACACTGAATGCATCTAATTCGGGTAAGAGAATTGGTCTTGTTATGGAGCATGTATCGAGTGCTTTTGGTCTGGATCTGCTATATAAAATTGATCGTAAAGCCGAGGAGAATGGTTATAAGGTTATCACAAGATTCTCCTATTATAATAGAGAGAAAGAGACAGAGGAGATTGACTTCCTTGTGAAATCACAGATTGAAGGCCTGATCGTGATGCCCTGTCATGGTGTCTATTATAATCCCAAGATCCTCAAGCTTATTTTGGAAGGCTTCCCGGTAGTGGTGATCGATAAGAAATTGGAAGGAATCTCAGTCCCTTCCGTAAGGACAGATAACATGCAGGCTATTAAGAATTTGGTAAAGCATCTTTATGAGCAAGGATGCCGCAAACTGGCATTTTTCTCATCGGAGATTATTGGGACTTCATCATTACTGGAACGCAAGAGCGGCTTCTACGAGGCGGCGGCAGAATTCGGTATCGCCACACTATCGGAATGTACGTTGTTCTTTGATGAAAACATATATCAACACCCTCCGAAGCAAGAGAATATAGAAAGAGTGGTAGAATATTTTAGAAATAACCTGGGAGAGCTGGATGGGATTATTTGCGCAGAATATAGCTTGATGTCCGCAGTAATAGAGGCATCTAAGCTTGTGAATGTAAAGCTTGATGAAGGAATTAAGGTTTCTTGTGTGGATGGTCCAGAAGGGCTTTCTATGGCGCATATGAAGCAGAATGAAATTGAAATGGCGGACAAAATTGTCGATTTATTATTAGCCCAAATCAGTAAGACAAGCATGGAAACGGATTTTATGGTACCGGCAATTTTGATCGGTGGTAAATAGAATTACTATAAAATATAAGCAGCAATATAGATTGACCCGGACGGAGTGAAAAGCCTCTTTCCGGGTTTTTTTCTGTTTTAATACTCCCCATACTGACACCTTGTTCTAGATTAGACGCAAAAGTATACTAAACATACTTAATGCGCATAAAAACAAGAAAAATGACGAATAAGTTAATATATAATAGAATATTCCATTCAGAACTTAGTCATTATAACAAGAATTCGCAATCAATGCACATAGATATTATATAAAATATATAAATATAATATTTACAAACTATAATATATATGATATGATTAATATACAAGATAAATATATTTAATCAACTATATATAGTTTGATTAAACTTATTTATTGCATACTATATGGTAGCAGATACCGCTATCGTATGTAAGGGTATCGATACAATGGGATTTATAGTACTAAATCTAGCATCTTACTATGACCTTCCTTTATGGTGGGCAGTAAAATGTGAAATTAAAAAGGAGGAGAAACATGAAAAAAGTATTAGCACTTATGCTGGCAGTTGTTCTTGTTGTAAGTTTGATGACAGCATGTAGTAAACCTTCATCAACGAAAGAAGATGAGAAACAGAATCCTACACCGGCTGCAACAGAGGCAACCACCGGTGGGGATAGTGTGGTAACCGAAGAAGTGAAAGAAGCACCAATACTTGCTGAGCAGGTTGCTGCGGGTACACTTCCGGCTTTAGCAGAACGTTTGCCCGTTGCGGAAGACGTTATGGTGGAAAACGATGTATTATCGCTTGGAGAGTACGGTGGAAGTATCACGGCTACTACAAATGACGGTGGTCGTTGGGGATGGGGTCCCTATACAGAACAGAGTATGTTCCGTTTTAAGCTAGATGGTTCCGGCGAGGTAGAAGCAAATGTTTGTAAGGATTACTATCCGAATGAGGATGCTTCTATGTGGACAATTGAACTCCGTAAAGGTATGAAGTGGTCTGATGGACAGCCCTTCACTGCAGATGACGTGATATTCTATTACGATCACGTATCAACACCTGCTCTGAATGCAGATCGCGTTGCGGTAGGCGTAGAAGAGGCAGGCTATTATCCGGCATATACTTCAAAGCCTTACAATTGCTATCAAGTAACAAAGGATGGAAAGAACTACTGGGCGAAATTTGATAAGGTTGATGATTATACATTCACTGTAACCTTTGCTGCTCCGAAGCCGAATTTCCCGGAAGCAGTAGCAGTAGATAATAAGTGGATGTTCCTACCGAAGCATTTCTATATTAACTATGTTGCACGTAAAGATGGTGTATCGGA
The DNA here is from genome assembly GCA_017861355.1 of Bacillota bacterium. Lineage (GTDB taxonomy): Bacteria > Bacillota > Clostridia > Lachnospirales > Lachnospiraceae > Mobilitalea. Next base: position 21,075 of record JAGFXQ010000003.1, on the reverse strand, counting down.
TGATCCGACCTTCCCTCTGATTACTGAGGAACAGGCGATTGCCAATGCAAACAAGGATTTTGGTAAGGTGTGGGAAGATTACGGCTCAATGGGCAAAGATATCGGTTACTACAACTGGGATTATGCTATTGTTCCGCAGATCAGAAGCTTCATCGCTGTGAAAGATAATTGGAATACGGTTGGTGAGACTTATGAGTTGGTTCGTAATCCCTACTTCTGGAAGACTGATAGTGAAGGACGTCAGTTACCCTATCTTGACAGCTTGAAATTTATGATTATTAACGATGCAGATCAAGTCGTATTGAAACAGACTGCAGGTGAAATTGATATCTCAACAGTCGAGTTTGGCAATTATTCAACAATAGCTACTGCAACACAGGCTACTCATACAATTGTTCCTTGGTTTAGACCGGAATGGCAGAGTGGACCGGCATTATCTTTATGCCAGACAGTTCAAGATCTTGATAAACGCGCTTTGTTCCAGGATGCACGCTTTAGAGAAGCACTTTCCATCAGTGTGGATAGAAATCTGATGAATGCTACTTTGATGAGCGGACAATCCAAACCTGCACAGGCAGCACCTGCAGAAGGCACCTCTTCCTACAATGAAGAATGGGCTAATAAATGGACTGAGTTTAATGTTGATAAGGCTAACAGCTTATTAGATGAGATTACAGAGCCTTGGGATAAGACAGAAGGTACATATCGTAAGATGAAGGGTACAGATCGTGATGTTGAGATAGTTATTTCCACCAGTGACATCACCTTGGAAGGTGATTACATTACCTTGTTACAGACTGCATATAAAGCAATTGGTGTTAAGGTGTCGGATAAGGTAGATGCAGAAATTGCTAAATCAATTCTTACGAATAATATTGAAGCTAAGTTTGAAGGTGTTAACATAACCTCTCCTGCAATTCGTCCTGACGTCATTGTTCCTATGCGTAACTTCAGCTGCTGGTACGGTGCTTATGGCAAATGGTATGAGGACGGCAAGACAACTGCAAACGGTGGTATAGAGCCTACCGGCGCAATTCTTGAGTTAATCAATGCATATGATGCGATTAAATCAGCTTCAGGCGATAACAGAGACACTGTAGTTGCAGAAAATGTTCAGAAAATTTATGATTTACATAAGGAAAACACTTGGATCATCGGCTTCCTGGCTCCATTGCCTATTAATTTCTTTGTAAATAACAATGTTAAGAATTTCCCTTCCAACATTGTATGGGCAGATGAATACAGATTTGCAAGCATGATGCGTCCTGAACAGTTATATTTAGCAAAATAAATTAATAATAGCAATTAATATAAGATTACGGGCTTTTGTAAAATGGCAGGAAATCGAACTACTTTGCAGAAGCCCACAATCTTTGTAAAAGAGCAAATGAAGTTGAGAAGGGTTCTAGGGTGATAAGTTATGGATAAATGGAGATATATTGCAAAGAGGCTTATGCTGGCCTTTTTTACATTATTGATGATTACCTTTGTGGTGTTTTTTGTGATACAGCTTCCTCCTGGAGACTTTGTGGATAGCTTGGTAACCGATATGGTTGCACAGGGTGAAACGGTAACGGCGGTAGATATCGCAAATCTGCGTACTATGTATAAGGTGGACCGTCCGTTTATAGTTCAATATACCGATTGGCTAGGCGGTATTGTGACTGGAGACTGGGGTACCTCCTTTTATTATAACCAAAGTGTATTAGTGAAAATCGGTGAGACTCTTGGTGCAACATTAATGATTTCCCTGATTACACTTGTTATTACCTATCTGATTGCCATTCCTATCGCAATCTATTCAGCGAAGCATCAATACTCCATCGGCGATTATGCTTTCACCTTTATAGGTTTCATTGGTATGGCTGTTCCGCATTTCTTATTGGCGATTTTATTGATGTATCTGTCTTATAAATGGACTGGTAAACCAATTATGGGATTGTTCCCTGAGGGGGGCATTACTTCCTGGGCGGCCTTTCTGGACTTCTTAAAACGATTGATCATACCGACCATCGTTATCAGTATGTCGGGTACCTGCGGATTAATCCGTAGTGTACGTGCTCAGTTGTTGGATGAGCAGGAGAAGCCATATATCCTCTGTACAAGGGCAAAGGGAGTAAGTGAAAAAACGATTACATATAAGTATGAAATGCGTGCTGTTATTAATCCGATTGTTAGCGGACTGGGAGGAATGATCTCCGGTATTTTTAACGGTTCAACCATTACGGCTATCGTATTGATGCTGCCGACCCAGGGACCAATACTATTAAAAGCATTACAATCTCAGGATGTGTATCTTTCCGGAGGTATCCTGCTGATTTCAGCAACGTTGGTAGTTATCGGTACACTGATTTCTGATTTACTGCTTGCGGTGCTAGACCCAAGGATTAAATTTCTAGAGGAGAGTAAATAATGAGCATTGATAATCTAACAAAAAATTCTGCTCCCGAAAGTACTGATTTAAGTGAAAAAGAACGTAAAAAACTTGAAAAAAGACGGGCAAAACAAGAAAAATATTATACATCCTCCCAGTGGCAGCTGATGGGGAGAAAGCTTCTGAAGCATAAACTTGCTCTGATCAGCTTTATCATATTAGCGCTCTTATATATGGGTGCCATCTTTGCTAATTTTATCGCTCCACAAGGTTTAGAGGATTTCTCGGCGACCTATTCCAATGCTCCGCCGAGCAAGATACATTATGTACATGACGGAAAGTTGATCGGGCCGTTTGTATATGACCTGGAGATTTCTTATGATAAATTCTTAAATAAAATTTTCCTTGAGAATACAGAGAAGCCATACAAGATAGATTTTCTTGTGAAGGGTTCTTCCTATAAATTATTCGGCTTTATTAAGAGCGACCTGCATTTATTTGGTATTAATAATTCGGAGTTGCCTCAAGGTAAAGATAAGATAAATGTAATGATTTTTGGAGCTGATCAGCTTGGACGTGACTTGTTCTCCAGAATTCTGATCGGTAGCAAGGTGTCTCTCACGGTACCGCTGATTGGAACCCTGATGTCCTTTATACTGGCTGTATTTATTGGTGGTATCTCGGGCTATTATGGTGGATTTATAGATACCGTAATTCAGAGAATTATTGAGGTGATTTCCTCCTTCCCGACCTTGCCGTTGTGGATGGCGCTATCAGCAGCAATTCCTCCGGGTATCTCTGTGGTAAAGGTTTTTGTATTTATCACCCTGATCATGTCGCTTCTCAGCTGGCCCGGCTTAGCCAGAACAGTACGAAGTAAGTTCCTGTCCTTGAAAAAAGAAGATTATGTCATGGCAGCGAGACTTGCCGGTGTATCAGACGCCAAGATTATTATTAAGCATCTGGTTCCTGGCTTCATGAGTTATCTGATTGTAAGTCTGACCTTGGGAATCCCCGGTATGATATTGGGTGAGACCTCAATGAGCTTCCTAGGGTTAGGTATGCGTGCACCTGCAACCAGCTGGGGTGTACTGTTACAGGAGTGTCAGAGTATCAGTAATATTGCCAACTGTACTTGGAAGCTAATTCCTGTCCTATTCGTTGGCTTAGCTGTACTGGCATTTAATTTTCTGGGCGATGGATTACGTGATGCTGCAGATCCTTATAAATAAGCGAGGTATTAGATGGAAAAGAATGTGGTTGTAGTCGAGGATCTTAATATAAAAATAAAACTTGATGAAGGAATCCTTACTCCGCTGCGCGGGATCAGTTTTGCAATCGGAGAGAATGAAACTCTCGGACTTGTAGGAGAATCCGGTTGTGGCAAGAGCTTAACCAGTAAGGCAATCATGGGAATTAATGATAAGAAATGTGCCACGACAGGTAAGATTACCTTTATGAATGACGGTAAAGAGTTAAATCTTCTGGACATGAAATTTGGGGGTACTGAGATAAGAAGCATACGTGGTAAAAATATATCAATGATATTTCAAGAACCGATGAGTTCTTTCTCACCTCTCTTTACGATAGGACATCAAATTTCTGAATTTGTATGTCTACATATGACAAAGGATAAGAAGAAGGCGAAAGAGATTGCGATCGAGGCAATGCATAGAGTTGGGATCGCTAATCCGGAGAAAAGATATAACCAATATCCGCACGAATTCTCCGGCGGTATGTTACAGAGAGCCTTAATTGCAATGGCTCTGGCTTGCAATCCGAAGCTGTTGATTGCAGATGAGCCCACTACAGCTCTGGATGTAACCATACAGGCACAAATCCTGGAACTAATGAAGGAATTGCAGAAAGAATATAAGATGGCGATATTGTATATAACCCATGACCTTGGCACCGTTGCCAGAATCTGCGACAGAGTAGCGGTTATGTATTTGGGCAAGATTGTGGAGATTGCTCCGGTGAAGGATATCTACCAGAAACCACTCCATCCCTATACCATCGGCTTGATGGGTTCGGTACATAAGATTGGCGGTGGTCATGAACGTCTATATTCCATCGATGGAACCGTACCGTTAGCGATGAACCTGGCGAATCAATGTGGTTTTTATGATCGCTGTGAATATCGTATAGAAGGTAAATGCAGTTGCAGTGAACCGAACCTGGTGGAAGTAGAAGAAGGCCATTTTGTTGCCTGCTACGCTGATGTTGCTACCGTGAATAAGCGGAAGGAACAGTAAGGAGGCTAAATCCTTCTCATCGAGTGTCGCAAAAACTTAGAATTGTTATAGGAGGATTGGTATGCCGGAAACGATATTAAAAGTAAAAGAAATGTGCAAGACCTTCTCTTCGAAAAAAGTGAATGTTAAAGCAGTAAATATGGTGAGTTTTGAGGTCAATAAAGGTGAGACTGTCGGTATCGTTGGTGAATCCGGTTGCGGGAAAACCACACTTGGACGCTGTATCGTAAAAGCGATCGAAGCAACCACCGGTGAGGTGCTATATCTCGCCGGAGATGGGAAAGAACATAATTTGCAGCACATAGATAGAGCTACGATGAAATCCATAAGAAAAGAGATACAGATGATCTTTCAGGATCCCTTTTCTTCTTTGGATCCACGTATGACCGTATTTGACATTATATCGGAGCCATTACGAGCAAATTTTAAGATGTCAAAGAAGGAAATCGAGCAGAGAGTGAAGGAAATCGCAGTCAAGGTGGGATTAAACCCCAGTTATCTCAAGCGATATCCGCATGCTTTTTCCGGTGGACAGCGCCAGAGAATAGGGATTGCCAGAGCACTTGTGCTATATCCCCGCCTAATTGTATGTGATGAAGCAGTATCTGCCCTTGACGTATCCGTCCAGGCACAGGTAGTGAATCTTCTGATGGATCTTCAGAAAGAGCTGAAACTCACTTATCTGTTCATTAGTCATGATTTATCTGTGGTTGAGCACATCTCGGATAAGGTAGGTGTTATGTACCTGGGTAGGATGGTGGAGTATACCACAAGTGAGGAATTGTTCCGGAATCCTCTGCACCCCTATACCGAGGCACTCCTCTCCGCAGTTCCGATCGCGGATCCTACGATTGAAAATGAGAGAATTCCCTTGCAAGGAGAGATACCGAATCCGGCTAATCCGCCGTCCGGATGCTTCTTCCATACAAGGTGCAAATACTGTATCGACAAATGTAAAACCGATGATGTTAATTTTATAGAAAAGGAGCCGGGACATTACGTGGCATGCCATAGAGCAGATGAATTAACGCTCCAGGGGATTATCAAAGAATAATTCATTGCTATTAGGACCGAAGATACGAATATGAAAAAAGAACTAATTGTGTTTATAGACAGTGGTGACACCCTGGTAGATGAGTCTACCGAAATAAAAAATGTGATGGGAACCGTTCTTAAGGCGAAGTTATTCCCGGGAGCAGAGGAGAATCTAATAAAGCTTTATGATAATGGATATACCATAGCATTGGTTGCTGACGGTACCAAAACCTCCTTTGACAACATCTATCTGGCGAATGGGTTGGATTATTGCTTTAGTGCAAAAGCAATCTCCGGTGAGCTCGGTCAGGAGAAACCGGCACCGATTATGTTCCTGCATGCAATGAAAGCCTTGGGATTAAACGATGATGATAAACGCCGTATTGTAATGATTGGTAACAATCTCAAGAGGGATGTTGTTGGAGCAAACAGAATGGGAATCGTCTCGATTCTGGCAAGCTATAGTCCTCGCTATGATATGAACCCAATCAATGAAGAAGAGATACCGGATTACATACTGACTTCACCGGATAAGCTGTATGAGCTTATCGAAGAGTTGGAACATAAGGTGAGTAACAGGAAAAGCATCAAGAAGGATTCATAATACACCGCTTCTAACAATTGTTGAAGAGAGAGAGGATGGGATATGCATAGGATAGCATATTCCGAAAGAATATGACGGACCGGGAACTGGCCATAAAATATGCGCCGCATCTTTATTTTGATCAGAAGGAACCTTTCACTATTGACCAGATTGGATATGACATAATCAGAGCCTCGGGGAGAAGCAAATCCTTTGAGCGGGATATCTGGATTGATTCGGATAAAGTGGCATTTGTGATAGAATATCAGCTCTATTTTGATTTTGACATACAGCATATGTATGATTTGGAACATTTCTGGGTCTATATTGGACACGATGGAAGTGTGGTTGACGGTGAAGCAAGTGCACATGGCAGCCATATGAATTGTTTTCAATATACACGAGCATTAGAAGAAGAGACACATATTCCGATTTATATCCAGCCGGGCAAGCATGCAGTAATGCCGGAGGGAAAGCTATTTAGACTGTTTAGTGATGTCGAATCGGTCTGCGATAAATATGCAGGGACCGCGGGTTTGTTAATCACGAAGCTGTTTCAAGGAGTGTTACATAAAAATTCCTATATTGATTATCAGGTATGCAGATATATCAGAGAAAACTTCTCATTTCATCCAACACTGGTATTCGTTCCGATCCGGTTTAACGAGAACATTATTGTGACCTGGGAGGAGTTATATCAAATTATCCCGGTAAGAATTGATCTATTACTGAAAAAGCTGGGGATCAGCAGTATTTAATATGAGCTGATAAGGACCGTAAGATAAGATTAAGAATTGAAAGAAGAGGTTTCTATGGTAAAGAAAATAATACTTGTATTTAAGACACACTTTGATATCGGTTTTACTGATTTATCCAGCAAAGTAATCGATAAATATGCGGACGCCATGCTAAAGGAAGTAATCGCGACCTGTAATGCAACCCAGTATATGGGTGAGCTTAAGTATGTATGGACGATGCCTTCCTGGCCTCTTAAGATAATAACACAGCGGTGTAGTGATGACCGAAAGAAGGAATTGGAGCTGTTGATTGAACGTGGACAGATTGTATGGCATGCACTTCCTTTCACCTCACATACGGATTTTTGCAGTGCGGAGGAGTATATCGAAGGTCTTCGCTTTGGTCGTGAATTATCAGAGCACTATCACAAGCCATATCCAATTTCGGCCAAAATGACAGATGTTCCGGGACATGGAATTATGCTTCCTCAGATATTATCCGGAGCAGGAGTTAAGTTCCTGCATCTGGGGTGCAATGAATTTGCGACTCCGCCTAAGCTTCCTTTTCTGTTTTTCTGGCAGTCACCAAGCGGGGAACAGGTACTAACGATGTACAGTAAGGGTGGATACGGCACATCACTACTGCCTCCGGAGGACTGGGATTACCCGGTGTGGATGGCATTAATGCAGACACAGGATAATTGCGGACCACAATCGGTAGAAGTTATTCATAAACTGGTGAAGGATATTCGGATAAAATATCCTGAAGCAGAGATTGTCTGCGGCTCTATGGATGATTTTTATACAGAGCTGATTAAGAATGATTTATCTAAGATTCCGACTGTAACAAAGGATCTGGCTGATACCTGGATCCACGGGATAGGTGCTTATCCTAAGGAAGTCAGTATGGTTCGCGAAGCCAGAGAAGAGAGTAAAAGACTTCAGGCTCTTCGGATGAAGCAGTACCTCGAGTCTGGACCCATGGATAAGGATGAGTATACAACGTTGTTGGATCAGTATTATGAAGATATCAGTCTATTCGGAGAGCACACCTGGGGAGCCGATGTTAAGACCTGGCTTGGTCCGAAGCGTGTTTATCGTAAGAAGGATTTCCTGAAGGCAAAACAAAAAGACAATTATAAATTTATGGAGCGGTCGTGGCAGGAGCAGCGAGACAGGGCATCGAGTAGTGTACAGACAATCCATAATGTTAAGCTTCAAATAGATGAAACGTGTGGAAAAGGGATATCCTTATTCAACCCCAACAGCCGTGAATATACCGGATGGGTATCATTGAAAAGTTTGGATAGAGAATTAACCGGTTGCAGTGTCAGCTGTGATAATCAATCTCTTCCGATGACAAGAATTGATGGTGAGTGGTCGTGCTTTGTGACAGAGCTACCACCATTTCTAACAGTCCCGATTAGTATAACCGAAGGACTTAATTATACAGGAAATCTTTCGATAGTTAAGTCGGAACATCAGGTAGTAATCGAAAACCATCGCTACCGTTTGACTTTCTCAGAGATGACGGGAGAGATTTCCGAGCTCTACGATAAAGGATTGGATACCGTTCTATTACAGCAGAATAAAGACCAGCCGGTATTTTCTTATCGATATGATCGCTATGGCATCAAGGAAGTTACGAGGTATCTCAAGGATTTTGCATATCGTTTCTCTACCTGGGGAATTCAAGATTATGGCAGAGAAGCCTATCCGGAATGTGAGCATAGAACTTATTATCCTGAATTTCGGAGCTTCTCCATTGAAATTGACACTCTGAAATTATGTTATGAGAACAAGGAAAGCGTTGATAAGTATGGGGATGCAGAGAAGGTTATGATCGAAATTACACTACCTCCTGCCGGTGATGAGCTCTTTATTAATGTAAGATTGCAGAATAAGAGAGAGACACCTTATATCGAGTCTGGTTCCTTCCTGTTCCCTACTGCATGCAATATGAAAGAATATCGGGTGAATAAATCCAATACGGTTCTTGATCCGGTATCGGATATCGAGGACAATGCGAATCATGTATTGTATTGTCTTGAGAATTATATTTCGGCAAACGACGGAGAGTGTGGGATCTGTATTGTAGTGAAGGACACCCCCTTGGTTGCTTTGGGTGAAACAGGGATCTATAAGTATAGGAAAAGCTATCATACTCCGGAGGAGCCTGTTCTGTACTTCAATCTGTTTAATAATATGTGGGGAACTAACTTTCCGCAGTGGATCGGGGGAGACCTAAGTTATCGTTACATATTATATGGATATAAGCAGGAGCAGGAGATAGTTAATCTGGAGAGATCCACAATGCTTCAAGAGGGAATCGAACTAACCGGAGGTACACTGAACAAGGACTTTATCCGTCTTCCGAGGCAGATGCAGCTCATTAATGTAAGAGAAATTACGGAAGGTTTAATTATACGGTTCAAGGAATTATCGGGAAGATCAGACTCCAGAAGTCTTCGTATCGATGGCTATTCCATCACACCGGTGGACCTGAATAACATGGTTCAAGGTGAAGACACACCGGAAATGCTTGAATTTGAAGTGAAGCCCTATGGAATCTATTCCTTCCTGCTGAAGAAAAGATAATGAGAAAAGATCTTATGTGACTAGAAGCAGTTAGAAATTTGTAACAATATATTGATTTGATGAGGAGCGGCTGTTAAATTTAATCTTGTTTTTTCGAATGGTGGTATCGATACGTTCGAGGAGAAGCATAGATATTTTATAGCTGCTCTTTGTATATCAGGGAATGGATGAGGATGGTTGGCTATCAAAGCGGTATAAGATGTGAAAGTAAGCCATGAGGATAACATAGAGGATAAAAGAAAGGTAGGTTTTATTAATGAAATTAACTTATTATGGAACGGGTGCCGGCGAAGGCTGGCCGGGAGTTTTTTGTAATTGCAAGTTGTGCAAGGAGGCCAGAAGATTAAAGGGTAAGAATATCCGATCAAGATCGCAGGCTCTCATCAATGATGATTTGCTCATTGACCTAACACCGGATACCTATATGCATAGTCTTGTATATGATTTGGATCTGGAGAATGTGAACCATCTGTTGGTGACCCATAGCCATACGGATCACTTTCACCCGGCAGATCTGGAATTACTTAGAGAACCCTTTGCCCATAATCGTGAGTTGTTTCACGTCTATGGCAACGAGAGTGTGAGAAATAGGATATGGTCTGAGGTACCGAAGGTGGAGGAGGTCGAGGATTGCTTTAATTTTCATAAGGCAGAACCCTTTACAAAGCTTTCGATCAAGGATTACATTGTGGTTCCTTTGCGGGCTTTACATGACAGGTCGGAAGAATGTCTTATTTATGAGATTTTACAAGGAGATAAAGCAATACTTTACGCTCATGATACCGGAGCATTTCCTTCTGAGACGATGGATTATTTGATGGAGGAGAAGATTCATCTGGATCTTGTAAGCCTGGATTGTACTACACAGAGCGAAGAGGACGGGAAGAATCATATGGGCTTAGTGGATGCGGTGAAGCAGCGTCAGCTCTTAATTGATTTCGGTTTGGCGGATGAAACAACGATATGGGTTGTGAATCATTTCTCTCATAATGGGGGATGGCTGCATGATCGGATGGTTGAAGAGGCTGACAAGGTAGGCTTTCTGGTATCTTATGACGGAATGGTAATTGAAATATAGTAGGAGTAAGCCATAGAGGGAGATAATTATGGGAATTAGCTATCATGAAAATAAGCGAATCTTTAAATTAGATACACCAAAGTCAACCTACATGATTGGCATAGTGGATGAAGAGAATTTCATTGGGCATGTCTATTATGGTAGGAGAGTAGTCGATGAAGACCTGAGCTATCTATTACGTACCAGTGAGGGAGCACGGGTTCCGTCAAAAAACAATCGGGACAGAGTTTCCTTTATGGACAGCTTTCCGGTAGAATATCCTACCCACGGAATCGGGGATTTTAGAGAAACCTGTCTAAGTGTTAAGTCAAAGCTTGGACATTCCGCTTGTAGCTTATCTTATATCTCTCACAGAATCTACCCGGATAAACCGAAGCTTACCGGTCTTCCATCTACTTTCGGTGATTCTGAGTCCTGTACCACTTTGGAGCTGATCTGTGAGGATAAGGTCCTGAAGCTTCAGGTGGTCTTGGTATACACTGTATTCGAGAAGCTGGATGCAATTACCCGAAGTGTGCGCATCCTGAATGCTTCGGAGGACTGTATCTATTTGACGAAGGTGCTGTCCGCTTGTCTTGATATGGATAATCGGGAATATGATATGCTGACACTCTATGGCCTTTGGTCGAGAGAGAGAATGATAAACCGGAGAAGAATCACAGACGGAAAGCAATTAATCTCATCCTTGAGAGGAATATCCTCGCATCAGGAGCAACCCTTTATGGCAATCCTGGATAAGGATGCGAATGAAGATCAAGGCGAAGTATACGGGCTTCATCTGGTATATTCGGGCAATTTTATGGCACAGGCTGAAATTTCCCAATTTGGTTTACTGCGGGCTACCATCGGAATCAATCCGGTAGACTTTAGCTGGAAGCTTGAGAAGGGAGAAAGCTTTATCTCCCCGGAGGCAGTTCTTGTCTATTCCTCAGAAGGGATCGGTCAGATGACAAGAACCTTCCATGATTTGTATCGTTCGCACCTAATCCGTGGAGAATACCGCGATAAAAAGCGTCCGATATTAATCAACAATTGGGAAGCAACCTATTTTGACTTTAATAGCGAGAAATTGCTAAGCATAGCACGAGAGGCTTCCAGACTAGGAATTGAGATGCTGGTAATTGATGACGGCTGGTTCGGAGCGAGAGATGATGATAATTGTGCACTTGGTGACTGGGTCGTAAATGAAGCTAAGCTCAAAGGTGGTATGCCCTACCTGGCAACAGAGATAAATAAATTAGGAATGAAGCTGGGACTCTGGTTTGAACCGGAGATGATATCACCAGATTCTGATCTATACCGGTCCCATCCGGATTGGGCAATACAGATCCCCGGACGAACAGGAGCACTTAACAGAAATCAGTTGGTGCTCGATATCTCAAGAAAAGAAGTAAGAGATGCAATCTACGACAGTATATCTAAGGTACTGCATTCTGCGAATATCGAGTATGTCAAATGGGATATGAACCGTTGCCTAACTGATCTTGGCAGTGCTTGTCTTGAGGCAGATACCCAGGGAGAACTCTATCATCGTTATGTTCTTGGTTTATATGAGTTACAGGAACGTCTAATCAGTGATTTCCCGCAACTACTACTTGAGAATTGCTCCAGTGGGGGTGGAAGATTCGATCCCGGTATGTTGTACTACAGCCCACAAATCTGGTGCTCTGACGATACGGATGCAATTGAGAGACTCAGTATTCAGGAGGGAACGTCACTAATATTTCCGTTGTCAACGATGGGAGCGCATATTGCAGATTGTCCGAGCCATTCCAATGGACGTAGCACTCCGTTTGCAACCAGAGGGTATGTCGCTCTTGCAGGAACCTTTGGATATGAACTGGATATTACTAAAATACCGGAGGAGGATCGACAGTTGATCCCCGAACAGGTGGCCATGTACCACAAATATAATGATCTGGTGCGTACCGGTGATTACTATAGGATTGCCTCCTACCAAAGTAACCATGAATATGATTGTATCCAGGTGGTAGCTAAGGATAAGAAGGAAGCTCTCGTAACCTATATTCAGGTGCTGGCAAGACCAAATTACCGTACCCGTCGTATTCGCTTGAAAGGCCTTTGCGAAGATATGATTTATCGTATCGAGGAGACGGGACTGGTATTAAGTGGTGGTGCACTGATGCATGCAGGAATTCAAATTGATAATATGTGGGGTGATTATTTAGGTAAGATTATTCATATTCTTGCTGTAAATTAAGATCAGAGAAGGGTCGATGAGTGGTTATGATTGATGGTAGATTGGTACTCGAGGAATTAGCAGCCATGGATTTTGGAACAACACTACTGAGGCTTGTGTTGGCACTGATCTGTGGAGGAGCATTAGGGATAGAGAGGGGTAGAAAAAGGAGACCGGCAGGCTTTCGAACTTATATGCTGGTATGTCTGGGAGCAGCACTGGTCATGATGACGAATGAGTATATCTCAGACACATATGGTACGAGTGATGTGGCGAGAATGGGTGCTCAGGTAATTAGTGGAATTGGTTTTCTGGGTGCTGGAACAATTATCGTAACCGGACACAATCGTGTCAGAGGATTAACGACGGCTGCCGGTTTATGGGCATCCGCTTGTATCGGATTGGCAATAGGAATTGGATACTATAGCGGTGCGATTATCGGGTGTGCCATGATATTTGTTGCAATGGCTGCATTACATAATCTGGATGAGAGAGTCATGGCGGATACAAAGGTAATGAATCTTTATATTGAATTCGAGAAACTGTCCTATATTGGACAATTTATGGAATTCTTAAAAGAGCGGGACATCAAGGTAAGTGATATGGAGATATCAAGATCGAATGCTCTGAATGAAGCGGGAACGGCAGCACTTATGACAATTAAGCTGCCGAAGAAACAACCCCATACAACGATTATTGGAACATTGAATTGTGCGGGGGGGATCAACTATTTGGAGGAGGTATCGTAACCTAGAGAGAGAAATGCAGATTGGGATGATAGAAGGCGAAAGGAGTAGTGTATTCATCTACAGGATCTTGAATACGCGTGTACACAAATGATATTGGGGAAGAAGATTATTAAGCGCATAAGTAAATTGGAAGAAAAAGAGAAGAAGCAGGTTACAAGGAAACTATTACAACGCATAAATAGTATCAGGGCTAAATTAATCATGGCATTCTTAGTACCGGTGATTCTGATCATAATTCTTGGTATTCTTTCTTATTCAAAGTCCTCGAAAGGGCTAATTGAAAGCTATGAAAGCTCAACGATGTCGAACATGTCAAATATCGCAAAATATCTGAACTTTGGCTTTGATATTGTAGCTTCGAAAGCGGAGATACTTAATTCCAATGAGGTACTGAAAGATTATTATTCCGGTATGTTTAAGAAAAACCAGATGGAGGAAATGAGCCGTTACCGAGAGGTCCAATCTTCTGTCACAACAAATATTTTATCGGAAGAGTATATTTCAAATATTTACTTATTGTCTAATTATGGTAACGGCATCTCGGGAAACGGCACCAACAGTACTCGTTTAGTATATGATAACTTTATAGCAGGTGGTGAAGGGGCCGAATTTGTACAAAGCAAACAGGAGTCGAATTGGATCGGAACTCATCCATATCTTGACGAACAAGCAGTGTCAACAAAGAATGCTTATGCCATCAGCTTTTTAAGATATCTGTATAACGCCGGCAAGAAGCCGATCGGGTGTATCGTACTGGACGTATCCTATGATTATGTGTATAATACCCTGACGGAAAGTGGCTTTCCGGAGGGAAGTGTTACCGCATTTATCAGTGGAGACGGCAGAGAAATAGTCAACGGAGTGTTACCGGAGGGATATAAATTCTCAGAGCAGGGATATTATTCGAAAGCGTTGGAAGATGCTTCGATTACCGAGGGACATGAATATATTAAGGTCTCAGGGAAGGAGTATTTATTCCTGTATTCCAAGCTGGATTCCAGCAAGAGTCTTCTATGTGCAATTATTCCGAAAGCAGTAATTGTGAAGCAGGCAAACGGAGTGAAGAACATCACTTTGATTGTAGTATTACTTGCGAGCATTATCGCAATCTCCTTAGGTACCTACATGGCATACGGTTTTAGTGATACTATTCGTAAGATCAACGATGTATTACATAAGACGGAAGCAGGCGATCTAACCTGTTATACGAAGATCAAACGAAAGGATGAATTCCGGATCCTTGGTAAGAGTATCAATGACGTAATTGACAGCATGCTGAAGTTGATCAGAAAGATGGCAGGTACCAGTAAGACGGTATCTCAGTCTGCACTTGTTGTGTCCGATAGCTCAATCATTCTGGTAAATGCAACGAAGAATATATCGGATGCGGTGAGTGATATCGAACAGGGAGTATCGCAGCAGGCAGTCGATGCGGAAAGCTGCCTTCATCAGATGGCCGATCTCGCGGAGAAGATCAATGAGTTATATGGCAGCACTCATAATATCGAGCAGATCGCAAGCAATACGAAGATGATTGTCGGCGATGGGATGGATATTGTAGAAAATCTCAGTCATAAAGCAAAGGACACCACGGAGGTAACCAGAACCGTAATTATCGATATAGAAAGTCTCGCGAAGGAATCAACGGCGATTGCAGGAATTATCGGTACCATTAATGAAATAGCGTCACAGACGAATCTACTTTCTTTGAATGCCTCCATAGAAGCGGCTAGAGCGGGTCAGTATGGCAGAGGCTTCTCGGTGGTAGCAGAAGAGATCCGTAAGCTGGCGGACCAATCTCTGAAGGCTTCCAGTGAGATTGGTAAAATCATCCTGAACATTGAGCAACAGACGAAAAAGACTGTAAATTCTGCAAGATATGCGGAAAGTATCGTATTATCACAGGAAGAAGCTTTAGTGAAAACCGTTGATGCCTTCACCGATATCAATAAGCATGTTGAGAAATTAACCAACAATTTGAACCAAATTGCTTATGGAGTTGAAGGAATTGAACAAGCGAAGGATGATACCTTAAGGGCAATCGAAAGCATCTCAGCTACAGCAGAAGAGACGGCAGCTGCTGCCGAACAGCTTAGCGTCACTGCTGACAAACAGCTGGAAGAGGTTCATAAATTGAATGATGTCGTACAGCAGTTGAGTAATGATGCGATTGTACTGGAGGAATCGGTCAGCGTATTCAAAGTGGAATAAACAGTAATAAAGAATGAGGGGGCTTGCAGTCTGGCAACATATGCAAAGTCCCCTTTTCAGTACGAACTTAGGAAGAAGTCTTGTGACAAATGAATCGATGATGTAGTATTATATATACAATGGAAAAAGAGAGGAGCTTCGTGATGTTTAAAATTGACACACATGTTCATACAGCTGAAACCAGTGCGTGCGCTAAAACTATGGCGAGAGAGGCTGTTCGGTTATATAAGGAGTCTGGTTATCAGGGGATCATTATTACGGATCATTACTATAAATTCTATTTTGAGACTTCTGTGGAACGGATATGGGAGAGGAAGATTGATCAATATCTCAGAGGCTATTACCAAGCAAGTGAGGAAGGAAGTAAGCAGGGATTAAAGGTTTTCATGGGCATGGAGATCCGTTTTACGGAGAATTCGAATGACTATCTGGTCTATGGGATTACGGAGCCGTTTCTTATGGAACATAGGGAATTATATACCTTAGGTTTAAAAGAGTTTAAGAAGTTCGCAGAGAACGAGAATATCATAATCATTCAGGCTCATCCCTTCCGAAAGAATATGATTGTAGCATCACCGGAGGATATTCATGGTGTGGAGATATATAACGGCAACTGTCGGCATGACTCGGGAAACGAATTAGCGTTGACTTATGCGAAGAAGCATTCCCTCATGATGAGCTCGGGCTCGGATTTCCATGAGCCGGAGGACTTGGCAAGGGGAGGGATGCTATTCGAACAAGACATCAATACGATGGAAGACTTCTTGAATGGCCTAAGAGACAAGTCCGCATGCAAGCTTTTGCATACATAGCTTAACGATTTAGAGATGTCATGATAGGATAATGAATTTCAGTAATGAGGTAAGGTGGAGAATGAAAACTATGGCAAAGGATTATATATTGTGGTATAAGCAACCGGCTACAAACTGGACCCAGGCACTGCCACTTGGGAATGGCAGGATTGGGGCGATGTTATATGGAGGTACAACAAAGGAGCGCATCTGTCTGAATGAGGATACGCTTTGGTCCGGTTATCCAAGAGATACGGTAGAAGTAAACGCAGAAGAATATATCGAAGAGGCAAGACATCTCTGCTTGTCCGGTGATCCTATGAAAGCCCAGAAATTAATTGAGGATAAGGTGCTTGGGTCCTGGGGACAGTCGTATATGCCTCTTGGTGATATTGAATTAAATATAGATCATCCCCACGCGATCGAAAACTATGTAAGAGAGTTGGATATCACACAGGCAATCTACACTACCACCTATGCAACTAATGGTGTGGAGTACCTACGAGAGGCTTTTGTATCCGAGCCGGATGATGGCCTTGTATTACGGATCACTGCTTCGAAGGAAAGCCAGATTAATCTTTCGCTGAGAATAAAATGCGAATTAAAAAGTAAGGTGACAGTCAGTGAGGACTCACTGATTCTTCAAGGAGAATGCCCGGGGCAGGTAGTGCCGATATACGTGGACAATGATGATCCGATTAAGTATAGTGACAAGGATGAAGAACGAGGCGTACAGTTCTATAGTATCGTTAGCCTAAAGCATATGGATGGAAGCCTTACGAGGACGGAGGATAGTCTTAAGCTATCGAATGCCTCCGAGGTGATACTGTATTTTACCGTGAAGACAAGCTTCCGCAGCTTTGACATCCATCCCTATCTGGAGGGAAGAGAGACTGTGCTTCCTTGTGAAGAGGCGATGAGGAAGCTGATGTCAAGAACCTATGCTGAGCTTAAAGATAGGCATATTAGAGATTATCAAAGGTTTTATAGCAGAGTTGACTTTTTGCTTGGAGAGGAGAGCAATTCTGATACGCCTACGGATCAAAGGCTTAAGGAATTCGCAGAGAATAGGAGTGAGAAGGGATTATATCCGCTGCTGTTTCAATATGGAAGATACCTGTTAATCTCCAGTTCCCGACCGGGGACACAGCCGGCCAATCTACAGGGCATCTGGAATGATCAGTTGCGCGCACCCTGGAGCTCAAATTACACAGTAAATATCAATACACAGATGAATTACTGGCCTGCTTTTACCTGCAATCTTGCAGAATTGAATACGCCATTATTTCAGTTGGTTAAAGAAATAAGTATCAGCGGGCAGAGGACGGCCAAGAGCTATTATAGGGCGAGGGGGTTTGTGGCTCATCATAATATTGACTTATGGAGAATCACCACACCGATCGGTCCAAAAGGAACCAGAGGGGCTGCAAAATGGGGCTTCTGGCCGATGGGAGCCGCCTGGCTATGCAGGCATATCTTTGAGCAATATGAATTTACACAGGATAAGGAATATCTAAGTAATGAGGCTTTACCCATTCTTAAGGAGGCCTGCTTGTTTGGTTTGGATCTCCTGTCAGAAAATGATCAGGGTTATCTCTGGGTGTGTCCGTCAACCTCTCCGGAGAATGAATATCTGATTCATGGAGAGAGCTGCGGTCTCTCTGCGACCACGACTATGACGATGAGCATTCTGAGGGATCTCTTTACGAACAGTATTATAGCAATGGATCTAATCGGAGATGAGAATGAGCTGAAGAAAGAACTTACAGAAGCTCTTGCTCAGATGCTTCCTGTCGGAATTGGCAGCAGGGGTCAATTATTGGAATGGGAGAAGGAATACGAGGAGCTTGACCCGGAACACCGCCACGTATCCTTACTTTATGGACTTCATCCGGCCAGAGAATTTACCTATGACAGTACACCCGAGTTGATGGAAGCCTGTAGGGTGACACTGATGAACCGAGGGGATGGAGGGACCGGCTGGAGTCTGGGTTGGAAGGTAAATCAATGGGCACGCTTGCGTGACGGCGATCATGCGCTGAAGATGATTAAGAGACAACTGCAGCCTGTCAACGGTGATGAGATTACCTATGATAATCGGGGCGGGACCTATGATAATCTGTTTGATGCCCATCCACCGTTTCAGATTGATGGCAACTTCGGCGTCTGCGCCGGAATAGCTGAGATGCTTCTGCAATCCCATGAAGGCTTTCTGTCGCTGCTTCCGGCACTTCCAAAGGAATGGCAGTGTGGATCTATAACCGGTCTGATGGCTAGAGGGAATATAGAAGTGGACCTCTGGTGGCAGGAGGGACTCTTGCAGAAGGCTTGCCTTATGCCAAGAGTGGATGGAAGAATGAAAGTGAAATATAAGGATAATAATATTGACATTGCCTTACATGCAGGGAGTAACATATTCTTGGATGCTGGGCTTTCCATCCTGAATAATTAATTAATACATTAATAAAGGCTATCACAGAGGATTGACCTCTTCCTACTTAAGAAGGTAGGAAGAGGTCAATCCTCTGTATGAAAGCCTTATTTAATTATTCTTGATCTTCAGAATCACTATTATCAACAGTTTCTTCTGCTACAGCAGGTACTGTGGTTCTTCCGGCATATTTACCACAGAGGATCACAATCGCGAGACCGATGATGAAGAGGAAGATTGCGATAAACTGTGAGGTGGATAATACGCCAATCGCACCACGCTCCAGATCTCCACGGAAGAATTCCAGGATGAAACGGCCTGCACTATAAAATACCAGATAAAAACCGGCTACCTGTCCCTGAGCTTTTGCTTTTCTCGCGATTAGGAGAAGTGCGAAGAAATTCAAGAAATCTAAAGCACTGGAGATAGGCTGAGTAGGAATCAAAGGAACATTATTCGGTGCGAAGTCCGATTGATGGAATATGATATGGAAAGAACTTGTAGTCTCATTGCCATAACAGCAGCCGGCCAGTAGACAACCGAGTCTGCCGAACCCCTGAGCCAGAGCGATCGATGGCATAACCAGATCAAAATATTGCAGGAAATTCAATTTGTGCTTTCTGATAAAGAGATACCCGGATAAAATTCCACCGAGGATACCGCCGTATACAACAAAGCCGTGGGAAACATCCAACAGCAGGGAAGGATCAGCGATGATCTCTTTGATCTGAGTGATGTAATATAGGAGTTTCGCTCCAAGCATACCCCCAACCAGAGCCCAGATAAAAAGGTTGAATATTAATTCGTATTG
Organism: Bacillota bacterium; assembly: GCA_017861355.1. Taxonomy (GTDB): domain Bacteria; phylum Bacillota; class Clostridia; order Lachnospirales; family Lachnospiraceae; genus Mobilitalea. The sequence continues at coordinate 1,222 of JAGFXQ010000003.1, read as the reverse complement.
CATACCACGCTTCTTAGCACGGTATTCCGAGGTGATATAAGCGGATAAAGCTCCGATTGCAATCATCAGACCATAACCGTAGACCGTTACAGGTCCAATTGTCAATAATTCGTTTTTCATTTTCTTAGGTCCTTTCGGTACATATGTAAGTAATGAAACATGTTCCTAACAAGTATACATAATTTCTGGTGAAAAGAAAATATCTGAATAGAAATTATTTATTAAAATTGCGCCAAACAATAGTATATGAGTAAATATAAATTCAAAAAAATCTGAAGTAAATGTCAGATAATAAACAATAATATATTGTATAAATTCAAAATAATCAATAAAAGGTACTTATTTTTATATTTCAACACTGTACAACTGGGGAAAAATCTGGCATACTTATATTTGTAATATACCTACCAGGATATATCATTAGGAAGAAGGATTTTTGTTAGAAGGATAGGACAGAAAGATAAATAATAAGGAGGAAAAGTTATGGCAGTACAAATTTATCAACAGCGTAGAGATATGATAAATGGGGGCAGCGGTTTCTACTTTGGACCTGCCGGAACCGGAAAAACCTACGCATTAAAGAATGAGATTGAACATGTGCTTGAGAATACAGAGGGGACTGTATTTGTAATTAATAAAAAGGGTGAATTCAATGATTTGGCTGAGAAATACGATGGTTTGGTAATTGATCTGTCCAAAGAACCCTTAAATCCTCTGATTATACAAGATGCCAGTGACATCAGTGAGCAGGATGTTGTTTTCTTGAGTAAAATCAAATTCGGCTTAGCCAGACTACTGATTGAGACCAAGCTACCCAAGCTGACGAGTCTTCAGAAGCATCTGATTGAGCAGGTACTGCTGAGACAGTGTCTTGAATGCGGTGATCTGGATTGGAACCAGTTCGCACATGCTTTCAATAACATGATCGAGACTTATACTACAAAGAAGATTGGAAAGAAGCTGGAGGATCTGAAAGCAAGCTTGGATAAAGTGGCTTTGGAATTGAATCTGTCCCCATCCAATTCAGATAATATTTTGCTTAAGGATACTTTCTTAGAGGAATTGAAGGAATTGGCCGCTGCAGTCAGTGAGCTAAATCAATTTGCTGAAGGAAAGGAACAAATTAATATCGGAAGCCATCGTCTGGTAATCTATGACATTACGAATGCACCAAAGGGAGAAGCGGATAAATATTGTCTCCTGGCAATTGAGGATGTCTGGA